>CANGGC010000367.1 GCA_947453125.1 Planctomycetaceae bacterium
ATTGCTCGACCTGCAGCGGCGAGATCGTCAGCACGCTGCCGTTGTTGTCGAATCCGCCGGCGGGGGGATCTTGGGGGAAGACCGACGTGTCGAAATCGACGCCCACGAGATCGCGGATCGTGTTTCGGTACTCCGCCCTGTTGAGCCGCCGCAGCACCACCGACTGCTCCCGCTTGGCGAGTTCAGCCGCCACCGCCCTGCTCGTGATCCAGTCGACCACGGCTGCCACGTCGGCTGCCTCGGGCTGCGGCCGGTCTTTCGGGGGCATCGAGTGGCTGCTGAGGACGTCGACGATCTCGCGCCACTTCCCCCGCGCACTCGAATGGCCGAAATCGGTGTCGAGGGATTCCGCCGTGAGTGAGAACTCCCCCTCCGGTGTCTCGCCGCCGTGGCACTCGATGCAGTGGGTTTGAAAAAATGGCACGATCACCCGCGCCAGGGCGGCAGCGCCGTCGTCGGGCCCAGAGCCAGCGCCAACGGGCGCGAAGATCACCGTCCACCCGAGCATCAGGCCGGCGGCGAGGATTCGTGGTCGCACGGACGCCATCTTCGCCATCTCCACGGGGCAAAAAAACTCAAGGCACCGGCTCACGCCCGACGGAAGCCGCCGTTGACGGGGATCACCTGGCCGGTGACGAACGCCGCGTCGGGGGAGACAAGCCAAGCCACCGCGGCGGCGATGTCAGCCGGCTCCCCCCACCGCCTGAGGATACTTTCGCGCACGGCCCGCTTCTGCCAGACGTCGCTTGCCCCCTCCCCCCACTTCGTGCGGATCCACCCCGGGGCGACGCAATTGACCCTTACCTCTGGCGCGAGCGACCGGGCCACGCTCCGCGTAAACGCCATCACCGCCCCCTTCGTCGCCGCGAACAGCTCGCCCGAATCCCCCTCCATGCCGGTCTCCGCCTGATCCCAGCCGGTGGTCACGATCGCCCCGCGAGCCTTCCCTGTCGCCGCCTGCTCATCCTGCCAACGGTCCTTCATCCGCCGGCCGAACGCCCGCGCGAGGATCATCGTCGACGTGACGTCGACCCGCAGCAGCTGATCGAGCTTCCGCTCGAAGCTCCACGCTGCAGCCGCCCCGGTGAGGACATCGGCGCCGGCGATGAGGACGACCGTGTCGAGGTCGGGCAGCGTCGCGGTCACGCCATCGACGAGCCGCGGAAGCTCGTCATGACTGGCAAGGTCACAGAGGAACCGACCGGCGCAGCCACCGTGGTGGGCAAGCGCACCGGCCACCTCGTCGGCTGCGGCAGCCGAACGGCCATGGACCGCGACGCGGGCGCCCGCGGCCGCCAGGGCCAGCGCTACCGCCCGGCCGATGCCATGCGTCGCCCCGGTGACAAGCACCGTCCTGCCATCGAGGTTTTGGGCGTGTCGCCCCGTGGCGGTTGCCTCGCTCATGCCGCCGGCTTCTCCACGACAGGGCCCGGAGGCGCAGGCTCGGCCGCCGGCGGAGTCTCCACGGCGGGCGGCGCGCCGGCAGTCGGGGCGGCCTGGTCGGTCACCTCCCCGCTGCGGAGCGGCAACTGATAACAGACCGCCTCGTGGGCATTGCGCACCAGGAGCCTGTCGCCGGCGATCGCCGGGGAGTTCCAAGTCTGCTCGGAGAGGGCTGCAAGCCTGGCAACTTCGCGGTGAGCCTCAGGCGTGGCCTCGACGAGGACGACATCCCCCGGCTCCGACTGGACGACGAGGAGATCACCGGCACGGAGCAACTGCCCCTGATCGTAGCGGCCCCCCTTCCACATCCGTTTGCCGTCGCCCGCGCGGAGGCATTCGAGGATTCCGTCGGAGAGGCCGTAGATGTGGCCATCGTGGAGAGCGACATTCGTGAACTTCGTCTTCATGCCGGCCTTGTTGCGCCACGCCTCCTTCACCGTCCACGCCCCGTCGACACCGGGCGTGATGTCGAAGGCCGCGGCGCCGATGCCGTAGCCCTTGGAGATGAAGAGGCGGTTCGGGCCGATCACGAGGGCCTGCGTGCAGGAGGCGTCGGAATTGCTGTGCCCCGGCCAGGGGAACCGCCACGCCTCCTCACGCGTGGCCGGATCGAAGCCGATCACCTGCGACTCCGTCACCGCCACGAGGAACTCACGGCCGCCGAGCATGAGGAGACTCGGGCTGACGTAGCTGATCTGGTCATCGCCGGCGGTCCAGCGGCGTTCTCCGGTCGAACGGTCGTAGGCCACAAGTGCCACCGGCCCGTCGGTACGCGGCCCGCCCCCCTGCACGACCACGACGTCGCCGAAGACGAGCGGGGAGCCGGAGCGGCCCCAGGCGACGGCAGCGGCGTGGGCGGCAGCATCGATGCCGAGATCGGCGAGCACGTCCTTCTTCCAGAGCACCTTGCCGGTGACGCCATCGACGCAAAACAGCCAGCCCGTGGCGCCGGCAGCGTAGACACGCGCATCGCGGATCGTCGGCGTCGACCGCGGCCCGGTGCCGCCGAGGACCGTCTGATGCCGGGCGGTCACCGCCACCTGCCACTCTGGCTCGCCGCTGGCAAGCGACAGACAGGTGATGATCTCGTCGTCGCCCCGCTGCTCGAGCGTCACGGCATGATCGCCAGTGGTGGCAAACCCACTCCAGCCGGCGCCGATCGGGCGGCGCCACAGTTCGCGCGGGGGATTTTTCTTCCAGGCCGGATCGAGCGCCGGGGCCGAGGGGGGAAGCGAGGCGTCGCCGGCCGGCCCGAGGAACTGGAAAAAGTCGTGGGGGGCCGGCTGCCAGGGAGCGGTGGCGGACACCTGCAGCGGCGTGGCAGCAGGGCGGGCGAGGAGCGTGTCTCGCGACTTCTGCCAGGCCCAGCGGAACTCCGGGACGAGATCACCGCTGACGCGCTCGATGCGGAGCGTGGCCAAGCCGAGGGCGACCAGCCCCAGGAGCCCGAAGGCGAGGCCCCGTTTCCACGTCGAACTGTGGCCGCTCTCACGGACAAACCACAACACCGCCGACATCAACGCCGAGAAGCCGAGAATGAGCGTGATGATGTTGCGGACGGCGCCGTCGACGACGCCGCCGACGACCGATTCGAGGAGCCCGGCCCGCACCATCGCCGCCGCGGCTGCCAGCGAGCAGAGCGAGACGATCAACCGGCGCGGGGGCCAGAGCGAGCGGGCCTCGGAGAGGGGCGCCGGATCGACGGAGCCCCCGGATCGCTGCTTCTTCGACCGGCTCGTGGACTTGCTCATTCGGGGATCGCCTCGCGGTCACCCCACGGATCGTCCGCACGCGCGGCACGCCGAAAGGGTTCAAACGCGAGAGTTTACCGGTCGTGCTGTTCCCGCGCCCACGCGAACCTTCCCCGCCGGTTGATCACGCCCCAGATTCCTTGTCCGCGCCACGGGCCCCGACTACACTCGCCCAATCGCGGGCTTTTCAGCCCCATCTTCGTCCTCGTTCTCCTCTTCCTCCTCCACGGAAGCCCTCATGACCAGCCCCGAGCCCCACCGTTCCTCCGGTTCGAGCCCGCCGACGTCGGCAGCCGCCATCGACGCGGCCCTCCGGTCGGGGCGGGGCATCGGCCCGTCCACCGCCGCCGTCCATGCCGGCGAGGCCCGGCAAAAACTGGCCGATGCGATCACCGACCCGATCGTCTCCGCATCGACCTACACCTTTCCCAACACCCGCGCGATCCTCGACTTCATCGAGCAGGATCTTCCCCGCGAGGAATATGGCCGCTACGGCAACCCAGGGGAACGGGTGGTGGAGGACAAACTCGCCGCCCTCGACGGTGGCGAGATGGCCGTCCTCTTCTCCAGCGGCATGGCCGCGCTCGTCGGCGTGCTCATGGCCCACCTCAGCGCCGGCGAGGAAGTGGTGTTCTTCGACCAGTGCTACCACCGCAGCCGCGAGTTCTGCCGGCGTCATCTCACCCGCTTCGGCGTCGGATTCCGCGAGGTGAAGACGGGCGACTATGACGCCATGGAAGCGGCGATCAGCCCGCGGACGAAGATGGTCGTCAGCGAGTCGCCGACCAATCCCCACCTCTCGATTGTCGACTGCGCCCGGTTTGCCGACCTCGGCCGCCGCCATGGCGTGCTGACGCTCATCGACGCCACCCTCTGCACCCCCTACAACCACCGCCCGCTTGCCGACGGCGTCGATTTCGTCCTCCATTCGGCGACGAAATACCTCGGTGGCCACAAC
>CANGGC010000368.1 GCA_947453125.1 Planctomycetaceae bacterium
CCTCTACACCGACGAGGCGCGGACGAAGGAGTTCGGTCGCATCCACACCCTCCGCCAGCAGTGGGAGCGAAAGGGACAGGACACCTTCCATGCCCTCGCCGACTTCGTGGCGCCGGCCGGGAGCGGTCGCAAGGATTACATCGGCGCCTTCGCCGTCACCTCGGGGCACGGATGCGAGGCCCTCTGTGCCGCTTTCGACAAGGCCCAGGACGACTATTCTTCGATCCTCGTCAAGGCGATCGCCGATCGGTTTGCCGAGGCGTCTGCCGAATGGCTCCATGCAAAAGTCCGCCGCGAATGGGGCTACGGGCGGGCCGAGGCCCTCTCCACCCAGGAGCTCATCGAGGAGAAGTACCGCGGCATCCGGCCGGCACCCGGATACCCGGCCTGCCCTGACCACACCGAAAAGCTCGCCCTGTTCGATTGGCTCGGGGCCAGGGAGGCGGCGGGAATGGACCTCACCGAGAGCTTTGCGATGACCCCGGCGGCGAGCGTCAGCGGTCTTTATTTTGCTCATCCGCAGGCCCACTATTTTGCGGTCGACCGGATCACGAGGGAGCAGGTCGAAGACTACGCCGGCCGCAAGGGGATGACGGTGGCAGAGGTGGAGCGCTGGCTGGCCCCGAACCTCGGCTACGACCCCTCGTGACCATGCCTCCCGACCGCCCGTGCTGCGGCGCCGCGTCGCTGACTCGTTCTGCCGCTGACTCGCGGCGGCGCTGACTTGTGGCGCGGTCGTGACGGCTGCGCCGGCCTCTCGGCCCCTTCCCGGGGTGCCGACTCATTCCGCTGGTAAGAGCCTGCCGAACAGAGGGATGGAGGTCGATCCATGCCCCGCCGCGCCCAAGGCCAGTCCAAGCCAGCCCCCCCGGGCCGCTCCCCGGCCCCGGCCCCGATCCCGATCCAGTCTCCGGCGCCGCTGCCGGTGATCGTGAAGCGAGAGCGCGGGCGGCGGGTGATCCTCGATGTCAGCCCCGCGGCGGAAACCGGCCCGGCCTCGAATGCCCTGTTCGTGGAACGGTTCCTGACGTACGTCCGCCACGAACGGGCCCTGGCTGATAACACCCTCCAGGCCTACGCCCGCGATCTCCGCGACTTCAGCGCCTGGCTCGGGGGACGCAACGCCGCGGCGATTTCGATCCGCGATCTCGGCGACTACCTCGGCCATCTCTCCAAGAAGGGGCTGGCCAGGGCGAGCGTGGCCCGCCAGGCGGCGACCCTCCGCGTCTTTTTCGCCTTCCTCCAACTCGAGGGGACGGTTTCGGAGAGCCCGGCCGAACTCCTCGCTGCCTCGCGCCGCGACGACACCATTCCCGGCGCCCTGTCGGCAGAGCAGGTCGACCGCCTCCTCGCCAGCCCCGACGGCAGGTCTCCGACAGGCCAGCGGGACAAGGCCCTTCTCGAGCTGCTCTATGCCACCGGCTGCCGGGCCTCGGAGGTGTCGTCGCTGAAAGTCACCGACATCCACCTCGCCGAATGCTTCTGCACCTGCCATGGCAAGGGGAACAAGGAGCGTGTCGTCCCGCTCGGTGCCCGCGCGGTGAGCGCCGTCCGTACGTGGATCAATGGCCACCGGGGCACCTACGCCACCAATGCCGAGAGCATCCCCCCGTGGGCGATGCTCTCGTCCCGTGGCAACCGGCTGTCACGGATGAGGATCTGGGAGATCGTCACCGATCACGCCCGCAAGGCCGGCGTTCCCCCCGACATCGGCCCCCACACCCTCCGCCACAGCTTCGCGACCCACCTCGTCGCCGGAGGGGTCGATCTCCGCCACGTCCAGGAGATGCTCGGCCACGCGAGCATTGCCACGACGCAGCGTTACACGCACGTCGATGCCGGCCGGCTCAAGGGCATCCACGGCCGCTTCCATCCGCGCGGGTGAAAGGCGCGACCGGCTGACGAACAACCCACAGGCTCGCCACCAAAAAAAGCCGCTGGAACGTCAGCCCTTCTTCGGAGGCGTGAACTTGATCTTCCGGATCAGCTCCACCACCTGGCCGTTCTCCACCTTCCCCGACACGGCCGTGATCGCCTTGACGACGTTGACGTATTTGAGGGCGTAGTCGGCGTCGAACTCGACTTCCGTTTTCTCGGCCAACGAATTGGGGCCACTGTCGGCTCCGACCAGCCCGATGATTCGCTTGCGCAGCTCGTCAAAGTCGGCGACGGGCGTGCCATTCATGGCGATCGCGGCGAGGCTCCCGTCGGGCCCGGCCGTGAGCTTCACGCGGACCGGCGGAACCTGCTGGTCGTCCGGGGCGGCCGCGGCCGCCGCCGCGATCGGCATGCGGATGTCGAAATCCCCTTCGGGGGAGACGACCTTGAGCGTGCACATGAAGAACGACATCAACTGAAACACGACGTCGATCATCGGCGTCATGTTGATCTCGACCTTGTCGGTCAGTCCCGAGCTGGATCTTCGTGCCATCGGTTCACCGCCTGTCGTCGTACTGCGCCCGGAGGGCGAACCGTTCGAACCCCTTCTCCTGGCAGATGCGGATGATGTCCTGCACCTCCCCCGTCTTCGCCCGGCCATCGGCCCGCACGATGATCGTCGCCGAATTCGGCTCACGATTCTCGTCGATCATCAACGTCTTTTCACGCTCCAAATAGGAGCCGATGTCCCGCACGGCGACGAGCTCGCCGGCATAGATCACCGAACCGGCATTCGTGAGTTGGAGCGTGATCGGCTTCTCGATCACCCCGTCGGCCGGCTTCGCGAGTTGGCTCGACGGAAGCTGGATGCGGTCATCCTGCTCCGCCTCCGAGAAGTTCATCACGAACATGAAGAACGTGATCAACTGGAACGTCATGTCGATCATCGGCGTCATGTCGATTTCGGTGTTCGAAGGACCGCCGCTGCGTTTGGCCATGGATCAGATCACTCAAAGGAAAGGGGGTCCGCTCCGGAGAAGGGGACGCCATCGTCACTTCTTGACGCCGACGGACTGGAAGCGGGACATGAGCCTCTCCGACTCCTCGGCAACCTCGCCGTTGAGCTTCTGCAGCCAGTTCTTGAACAGCGCGAAGCAGGCGATCGCCGGGATCGCCAACCACAAGCCGATGAGGGTCGTGATCAGGGCCTGCGAGATGCCGATCGCCAACTGGGAGGGCTTCGGGGCCGTTGCCGATTGCGCGATCACCATGAACGCCGAAACCATCCCGTCGACCGTGCCGAGGAGGCCGAACATGGGTGCCAGCGCCCCGATCAGCGACACGTAGCTGATCTTGTGCTCGAGCTTCATCGCCTCGTCGTCCTCCGTCTCGTGCATCGCCTCCGCCGCGACCGCATGGCCCGACTGAATCTTGCTCATGCCGGCAGCCAAGACATGGCCGAGGTAGGAGTCGTCGGCCTTGGCCAGATCGTAGGCCTGCTGAAACTCCTTGGCGTCGAGGTGGGCCTCGAAACCCTCCCGGAGGGCCTTGGGCATCAGTGCCTCACGGCGGATCTGGAGGAAACACATCACGAGGAGCGCGACGAGGGCGAACGACAGGAGCAGAAAGATGACCACGTATCGCAAACCGAGAGCATCCAAATAAAACTTGAGCATGCTCACGCCCTCCGGCTGGGCCGCCTCCTCATCGGCGAGATCGTCTTGTTGGGCGACGGCGACGGTGGGGGCGAGAACGGGGCCAACGGCCGCCGTCGCCGGAAGAAGGAGGGCCAGGGCCATCGCGGCCCGCGAGAGCGTTGAACGGAGGCCGCGCAGGAACGACGCCCCTGCTCGTGCCATCTGCCATCCGTCCCCTCCAACCACCGTGATCGCAGCCGACTCCATGCTCATCTCCTCGGAAAACGTCGAACCGACCGTGCCACACACCGACCCACGCGACTGGACTCCCCCGACCGGCCCGACGCCGGACGTCGCCAATCATCCGCGACCCCTGGATCGTACGCCACCCAGGTTCGTCCTCTCAAGCCGGGCCGCCGACGCGGTTGCCCGACCACTCCCTCGTCAGGTCTTTCCCGCCGTCAATTTCTTCGCCCATTGCGAACCCGGATAGCTCGATTCGAGCGTTGCCCGGGCCTCCCGGGACCTTTCCGGATTCGCCCCTTTTTCCCACAGATCGACGAGGTTGTAGAGGGCCTCGGCGTGGTTTTCGGGCACTTTGTTGTAAACGAGATCGACGGTGAGGAACGCG
>CANGGC010000369.1 GCA_947453125.1 Planctomycetaceae bacterium
AGTTCAACATGCAGCCCCCCCGTTCTGAATGCGATCTCCGCGAGATGACTGTTCTCACCAACGGCTGCATCCCCGCCCAGGGACGCTGGCAGCAAAATGCCGACACTTCCCTCGCCCATCTCAACGCGCTCGTGGAGGACCGGGAGCCGTTCACCCGTGATGCCCGATCGCTGAAGTGGGCTGCAATGTTCGTCGGCGAGAGCAGCCGACTTCTCTACGGCCTTCCCGGGGCCCGCACCGAGGTGCCGCTCGGCGCCTGGCTTGGCAGTGGCGTCGATACCCCCGACATCGGAAAGCTCGAGCCCGGCGAGCGGCGGATGCCGGCGCACATGGAATCGGCCGTCGGCGTCTTTCGGGCGATGATGGAGGATCACCTCCCCCTCGACATCGTCATCGAGCCCGATCTCGAGGATGCCGAGACGCTGCAGCAGTACAAGGTCCTCATCCTTCCGAACTCCGCTTGCCTGAGCGACAAGGCGACGGCCACCGTCCGCGCGTTCGTGAAGGCAGGCGGTGGGCTGCTGGCGATGCACGAAAGCTCGATCTGCGACGAGTACGGTGACCGTCGCGAAGACTTCTCCCTCGCCGACATTTTCGGGGCTCACCACCGGGGAACGGAAGACTTCTCTGCTCGCTGGCCGAATTACCCGAAGTGGACGGAGCTTTATCTCGGGGTCGCGGGGCCCGATCTCCACCCGATCAGCGACGATGCTGTCGTGCGATCGAACTATCGCCGCGGCTCCGATCGGCTCCAGTACATCGGGTGGATGACGAATGTCGACGTCGCGGCCGGCGCGACGAAGCTGGGGCGGCGACTGAGTGCGCCGGTGGAGTGGCCGTTCATCGTCCTCAACGAGCCGGCCGCAGGGCGCTCGGTCTACGTCGCCGCCGACCTCGGGCAAGCCTATTTCCTCGCCCCGTATCAATACCAGCGGCGTCTGATCAGCAACGCCATCCGCTGGGCCGCAACCACACCCCCGCAGGTCACGGTCTCGGCGCCGCTCTGTGTCCAGGCGGCCTTCTACACGCAGGGAGAAGGACGCCGGACGGTCGTCCATCTCCTCAACGAGGTGAACACGAGTGCCAACCGGGCCATCCCGGAGAACAACCCTTCCCAGCGCGAGGAGACGCTCCCGATCGCCGGCATCACCGTCGCCGTGGCCGGCGAGACGATCACGGCCGCCTTCGCCGAACCGGGCCACCTGTCGCTGCCGTTGACCAAGACACCCGCCGGGATCGAAGTGACGCTCCCGCGTCTCGACACCCACACGATGATCGTGTTCGAGTAGCTCCCGCCGGAGGCTCCGTTTCTGGATCGTCCATGGATGATTGTTTTGCGTACGCTCGTCGGTTCCACCGCCGGAGTCAGACAATGCCTTTAGACCAGCCTTCCAGCCGGCCACTCTCCCGCCGCACGCTCCTCCGTCGCAGTGTTGTCGGGACCGCGGCGGTTGCCTCGGCGACAGTCCCCACCGGGCTTCGAGAGGGGATCGGCCTCAAGCGGGCCCTGGGTGCCGAGCCCGGAGACGACAAGCCGCTCACCTTCGCCTGCATCGGCATGGGGGGGCAGATGCGTGGCTACCTCCTCCAGGAACTCGCCAAGCTCGATCAGCGGGTCGTCGCAATCTGTGACGTCGACCGGCAACAGCTGGAGACCGCCGGCAAGATCAAGGAACTGGCCGACGCACGGGTCTACACCGACTACCGCGAGCTGCTCGCGGAGGAATCGGGAGTCGATGGCGTGATCATCGCCACGCCCGACCACTGGCACGTGCCGATCTGCCGGGCCGCCCTCGAGCGGGGCAAGCATGTCTATTGCGAGAAGCCGCTGGCCCATTCGGTTGCCGAGTGCCGGGCGCTCGAACGCCTCGCCCTCGATCACCCCGGCCTCGCCACCCAAACCGGCAATCAGGGCTGCTCGACGGAGGGCTTTCGTCGCAGCTTCGAGGTGGTGCGATCGGGCCTCCTCGGACCGATCCGCGAGGTCCATGTCTGGCATCCGGCTCATGGTTGGCCGAACGGTGTCGATCGTCCCGCCGACAGCGATCCGATTCCCGCCGGCCTCGACTGGGACTTCTATCTCGGCACGGCGCCGCCGCGCGCTTACAAGACGGGCCTCTACCATCCGGGACAGTGGCGCGGCTGGTACGACTTCGGCGGCGGTTCGATCGCCGACTTCTGCTGCCATGGCTTCCAGCTGGCCTTCCGATCGCTCGACTTGGGCGCCCCGCGGCGAATTGAGGCCACGGGCGACAATCTTGGCCACGAGTCGTTCCCCACCCGGTGCACGATCCGCTACGAGTTCGCAGCCAAGGGGGAGCGCGGGCCGGTGACGATGTACTTTCACTCTGGTGAGAACAACCTTCCCCCTGAGGACGTCACGCGTGGCCCGGTTGGCACCACGGGATGCCTGCTTGTGGGGAGCGAGGGCACGCTGTCGGCGGGCCTGTGGAACACCGACTGCCAGGTGCGGCTGAACGGGGAGAACGCTTTCAGCAACGCCGATCATCCGGAGGTAGCGAGGATCGCCCGGACCGAGCCGCGGATCGACACCGAGGCCCTCAAGTGGGATCCGGGCCGGGTGGCGAAGGGGGAACGGCCACGCTGGAGCAAGGTGAACAATTCCCACATGTTCGAATGGGTGCTCGCCTGCGCCGGAAGCACGAAGACCTACTCGCCATTCGAAGTGGGCGCGAAGATCACCGAACTCGGCATGCTCGGCGTCCTGGCGCTGAGGATGCAGGAGCCGATTCAGTGGGACGCCGACACCTGCTCGGCCGTCGGGCTCCCCGCGGCCACGCCCCTCATCGATCCTCCCGCCGCGACGACGAAATACCTGCCCGGGTGAGCGCGACCGGCTTGGCTCGAAACGCCCTGAGCGGTCGTCGGGATGGCAGCAGACTGTGCCGGGGCGGGAATCAGGTCGCTGCCGTCTCCCGCCCCGGGATCCGGCCGTCACCTGCCGGAAGAAGGTTCATCGGGAAGAACGGCTCAATGTAGAGATGCTCGGGGATCCGCTCCGCGATCGTGGCGTGGAACTCCGGCAGCTTCGACCAATGGAGCTTCGGCTTCACATGGTGCGCCGTGTGGTAGCCGAGGTTCCCGGTGAGGATGTTGTAGGTACGGTGCATGATGTTGTGGGACGCCTCGTAGGGATTTTGCGTGTCGAGGCCGGCGTGGTGGCAGTAGGTGTGCCAGCAGGTGATGACGTAGCCCGCCACCATCGGAATCGCGAACACGAACAGGGCGTTGAGCGGATTGAACACGAAGGCCGCTCCAAGCAGCGTCAGCACGATCAGCCCCATGCCGAAGAAGGCTGGCTGGTGGCGCGGGTAGCGCCACGAGACGCCAATCGCTCGGAGATAGCCGGTCAGCGCGATGACGGCGGTGTATTCCCATTCCCCCATCGTCGTGCCGTCGCGCCGCTTCCAGGCCGACTCGTCCTTCGTCTGATCGAGGTAGTTGACGTGGTGCCCGACGACATGGTGGAGCACCCAGGCGTTGGTCGTGATGCCAGTGTGGAAGGCGTAGGCGATCTCGAGGAGACGGTTGAGCACCGCCTGATGGAACGTGAAGAGATGCTGGTGATGGTGGTTCCAGGAACAGATACAGGCCTTCGGCCCGATCACGAGCACGAGCCAAGCGGCGAGCATCCACACGCTGCGGGCCTCGAAAAACACCAGCAGGTCGAGGAGGGAGAGCGTCACGATGCAGAACACCGGGAGCACGTCTTCCCTGTGGCGGAATAGGTTCATGGCTGCGCGTTGGGGGTGAGGGGGATTCCTGGAATGATCGTACCCCGTTCCCGGTCCGAGGCGAACCGGGGCAGCCGCGCCGCCGCCCCGATTTGGTCTTGCCGACGCCGACGGCAGAGAGGGATGATCGATCCCTTGACGGGCCGGAGGCGAGCCTCCGCACCGATTCGGCCCGCCCCCCCCCGCGAGATCCCCATGACCTTCCTTCCGCGCTCCCGTCTTCCAGAGGCGATCCGCTTTCCGGGGGCGATCCACTTTCCGGGGGCGATCCACTTTCCGGGGGCGATCCACATCCTGGGGGCGATGCTGGGGCTCATCGTCGCGACGGACATGACGGGGCCCCGGTGCCAAGGCCAGGGCTTCTCCCTCGGGCCCAC
>CANGGC010000370.1 GCA_947453125.1 Planctomycetaceae bacterium
AGATTGACCGTCCGCCGCAGGCCGGGGGAGGCCCCCGCCTTGAGCATCAGCGCGGCGATCAATCCGGCATCGACCGGCTTGTGGAGGAGGATCGCCAACAGCGGCGCGACGCCGGTCAACAGTCCGCCGCGCCCCGCAGAGAGATCCATCGCGGCCGCGAGGGCGGCGCCGTCAGCCAGACTGTGCACGGCCAGCCCCGCAAACGCGCCGTACCAGCTCGCCCCTCCCCGGCCGATCGGCCCGGCCTCGACGCGATGATGATCGTGGGCTCCGGTCTGATGGGCGGCGTGGGGCCCATGATCGCAGCCTCCGGCAGGCCCGTGCTCCGGATCGGCGGCGTGATGCGCGTGGCCATGGAAGGCGCGCTCGAGAAGAAACATGAGAAAGAAACCGGCCAGCACCCACGGGGCGGCATCATCGACACGCCCACCACAGGCCCGGGTGGCGTGGGGAAGGAGGTGGAGGAACGCGACCCCGAGGAGGATCCCCCCGGTGAACGACAAGAGCACCTGCATCCGCCGGTGGCCGAGGCGGAGGAACGCCACCGAAGCCCCCCCCACGTAGGCGGCGACCGTCGTGAGGACGAGGCCGACGACGAGGGCCCGGACGTCGACGCCGGCGATCGGAAGGAACGCGACCGACGGGGAGACCATGGGCGGACCGGGGATTGTGGGGCAGAAGAGCAACAATAATCGCCTCACCGTGGCCGTTCGGCAAGGTGCGCGGCGGGCGGAGCGGCTTCACGGCTGCCCTTGTGGCATCAGCGGCGGTAGTTCCACGGCGCCGGGGTCGACGGCATCGAACGCGCTGCCTGCTCCATCTGCTGCCGCACGTATTGCCGCGCCGGGAGCGTCTTCTCGCTCCAGTGCGCGTCGGTGGCTGACAGGACACCGAGCGCCACGACCAGGACATAGCTGAGGAGGTTCGACCAGGCCTCAGGGCCGTAGAACTTCATCGCGGTCCCGAACGATGTCTTGAACTTCGGGCCGAACTGCCCCTCCTTGACGCTCCAGATCTCGTCGAGAACCAGATGCATGAGGAATCCGAGCACGACGGAGCTAGCGACGAAGTAACGATGGATCGGCTCTTCGGTGCTGAAGGAGAGGAAGGCCACCTGGCCAGCCACCGCCGCCGCAGGGAGGCTGTGAAGCATGCCGCGCTGGACGGAGTACTTCGACACCAGCCACGCCGCCCCGTACCGGACGGCGAGATAGAGGCCGGCGCCGGCCAGCACGATCGCCTCGAGGGAGAGCCCCGCCTGCTGGAGGCGGTGGATCATGAGGAGCGGCACGACCGCGGCGGCAAAACCGATGCTCTCGCGGAGCGAATCCTCCTCGCCGCTGTCGAGGTCGGGCAGCATGCCCGCGAGCACGCAGAGCACGCCGCCGAGGATGCAGGTCGAGGGGGGCATACCACCGATCTGCCATGCCGCGACGGCATACGCCGCCCCGGCCAAGGCCGACCCAGTGATGTGCACGCGCAGTCCGGGCACCGCATCCCTCCCTGGCGAATCGACGAACCGGTCACCACGCCCACGCTTCGTTGGCGCAGCGACATCGGGGCTCCCTCGGGCATCCTTGCCTCCGGGGCACAGATCCTTGTCAGTTGTCGGCAGGCCTGTCCCTGCGACGTCAACGCCGTGCCACGGCGCGGCGTGCGCTGCCAGAGCGGTAAGGTCGGCCGGCAACGGCAGCTTCGGAAGCGGAGGCCCTTCCCTTACAACCGGCGAAGTCAGGAAAAGGACACAAACAGGAAAAACAGCGGAATGAGGGGGGATCCGGCGAGCGTGGGCCGGCGGACAAGGACCTCCAAAAACAACCAATCAACCGCAAGCCCCCATGACACCCAGAGCCCCCACGCCTCACGCACCGCCCAGGCCACGCAGGTGCCACGCCCCGCAAGGTCCTGGCCGCAACCAATCCCGATCCTGGCAGGCTGCTTTGGATCAGGTGGGCCGCCGGCGGTCGGTGGGCTGGGAAAAACCGTGGGCCCCCCCTGCCCGTCCGTTTCCGGGAAACTCCCGGAAATCAGGCCGAGGCCCCTGCGAACTGCCCTTCGACGGTCGCGCTGCCGTCTCTACACTCCCGCCCCCGCGGGCCTGGTCGACCAAGTCCCGCACTGACCGCGCTACCCAACCACAGACGAGGAGACCGGACGTGGCCGTCGAAGGATACGACCTGGTGATGATTGGCCTCCTCGCCGTCGCCGCCCTGCTCGGGTACTTCAAGGGGATGGTCTGGCAACTGGCCTGGATTGCCGGGATCGTTGCCAGTTCGTTCGTGGCCCTGCGGTTTGCCCCGCAGTTCGCCCACCTGTTCGGGCAGCAGGAGCCATGGAACCGGTTCCTCGCCATGCTGGCGCTCTACGTCGGCACGTCGCTGGTGGTGTGGATCCTCTTCCGGCTCGTCTCGGGATTCATCAACGCCATCCATCTCTCCGCCTTCGATCACCAGCTCGGATTGCTCCTCGGCCTGGCGAAGGGAGCACTCTTGTGCATCGTCGTCACCTTCTTCGCCGTCACGCTCGCCCCCGACTACCGCCATCAGATCGTCGCCAGCCGCAGCGGCCGCTTCGTGGCCGAGCTCATCGTCCGCGCCGACACCTATCTCCCGAAAGATATCCACGACACTGTCGAGCCCTTCGTCGACCAGTTCGAACGTCAGTTCGCCCAGCCGGGAGTGGGACGCAGCGACGGTCCGGCCTCCGGCCTGTCGGCAGGCGCCGCATTCGGACTGGCGGGCGGGCAGGCGGACGGCCAGCCCCCTGGTCAACTCGCCGGCGGCGGGCTGTCGTTGCAGACACTCATTGACGGGGTCAGTTCGGCCGCAGCCTGGGCCGGATCGGAGCAGGGGAGTGGTGCTGTTCATCAGGCGGGGGGCGCCCTCCCGGCAGGCAGCGCCTGGTTTGCCCCCCCGGCTGGCCTGAGGTCGGCCCCGGCCCCGGCGCTCCCGGCCGGGTTCCAACCAATCGCCCCGGCCGCCGTTCCTGAACCACCTCGACCGACCGCCAGCCGGTACAGCAACCCAGCGCCGGCAGGCTACCCCGTCGGCGCGCAGTCACCGCTGCCGGTACGCTGACCGCGTCCAAGCGAGCAACGCCGACGCGAGGAACGATCCTCGATCCGCCGGCCATCGCCACGGCGACCAGAGGGCGAGAGGCAGGGGACCGCTTCGCCGCGACTGGGCCGCGGCGAGGAAAAGGGCGTTTTCCCCGGGAAAAAACGACCCTGAATCGGACATAAGAGACATTATCGGACGTTGGGAAGAGGGGAGAATCAGGCCGCTTTTCAGGCGGAAACCTGATCGGCCTCGAGGAACCTTCCCATCGCCCGGAACTTCCCGTAGCGGGCGTCGACAAGCGCCGCCGGCGGGTTGGCGAGGAGCTCCTTGAGCGTCCGCACGAGGTAGTTCTTCACTCGACTGGCCATCTGCCGCGGATCGCGGTGAGCGCCGCCGGGCGGCTCCTCGATGACCGCGTCGATGACCCCGAGCGACCGGAGATCGTGCGATCGCATCTTCAGCGCCCGCGCCGCCTCGGCCTTGTGCTCGGCGCCTTTCCAGAGAATCCCGGCGCAGCCCTCCGGACTGATGACGCTGTAGTAGGCATGCTCGAGGACGGCCACCCGGTCGCCGACGCCGATCCCCAGCGCCCCTCCGGAGCCACCCTCACCGATGACCACGCACACGACCGGGACCGGGAGGGTCGCCATGAGGAACATGCTCTCGGCGATCACCTGGGCCTGGCCCCGTTCCTCGGCGCCGACCCCGGGATAGGCACCGGGGGTGTCGATGAGGCAGATCACCGGCAGGCCGTACTTCGCCGCCAGCCGCATCTTGCCCATCGCCTTTCGGTAGCCTTCCGGATGGGCGCAGCCGAAGTGGCAGGCCTGGCGTTCGGCGAGCGTTTTCCCTTTTTGGTGGCCGACGACGAGCACCTTGTGCCGGTCGAGCTTCGCAAAGCCGGTCAGCATCGCCGGATCGTCGCCAAAGGCCCGGTCGCCATGGAGCTCGACGAACTCGTCGAAGACCTGCGACACGTAGTCACTCGTCTTCGGTCGGTCGGGATGGCGGGCCACCTCGACGGTCTGCCACGGGTCGAGGCCACTGAAAACCCGCTTTTGGATCTCGAC
>CANGGC010000371.1 GCA_947453125.1 Planctomycetaceae bacterium
AGTCGACGCGGCGGAGCGGAAGGGCTCCGGGTGAATCATGGTCACGAGCCGAGATCGGCCCGCGAACTCGCGGTGGTGGAAGCGACGCACGCGCTCGCAGAGCCATTCGACGCGTTCCCGCCAATCGGGAAGTGGTTGCCGGTCGGAGGGCACGAAGTAAACGACCGTGGCACGGATCGTGTCGATCGAGTGGCGGCCATCCCATGTGGTGAGGCCGGGCGCCTGCTCGCCATCGTCAGCCGATGCGGAGGCCGGAATCGACATCATCAGGCAGGCAAGCGCCGTCCAGGCCGCAAGAATTCGGGTGCGGGGCATCTGATGTGCCTCCCTGAGATGATCGTGGGCAGGATCGGTCGCCAACCGCCCAGTATAGCGCCCGTTCGAGTGAAAACCGGACCGCAGGGTGTGGTCCGGCGGGGCGTCACCCGTTGCGGAAGTTCGCCTCGACCCGCTCGCGCTCGCGGTCGATCTGCTCCGGGCTCGCGCCGAGTCCTTCGAGGATCCGCACGGTGAGCGCCAGGGCTACTTCCCCTTCCCCCGAGAACGCCTCCTCGGCCCCGGCCCGACGGAGCCTGGGCACTTCGTGGGTCGTGTGCGTCCGGGCGAGGATGCGAATGTGGGGATTGAGTTGCTTGGCGTGGCGGATGATCTCCTCGTCGATCCGGCCGGAGCCGGAGGTGAGGATGAGATTGTCGGCCCGGGCGATCCCGGCGCGCTGGAGGACCTCGGGACGGCTGGCATCGCCGTAGACGGCGCGGACGCCGAAGGCGAGGAGGCGACGGACCGTCTCGAGGTTGAGCTCGATGACGGTCGGCTCGATTCGATTGTCGAGGAGCAGTTCGGTCACCGTGCTCCCCACCGGCCCATAGCCGACGACGATCGCCCGGTGGCTCGGCTCGACGACGGCGGGGCCGGCATCGGCACGCGGGTCGTCCTCGGTCGTCCGCGGGCGCGACATCGAGCGGGAGAGCCTGTCGGCCGCGCGATAGAGGAGGGGGTTGAGCGTGATCGTCACGATTGCCGCGGCGACGAGGATCTCGAGAACGGCGGCGGGAACGATCCCCAGATCGCGGCCGAGATTGCCAAGGATGAAGGAGAACTCGCCGATCTGTGCCAGGGACGCGGCGACCGGGATCGCGATCGGCAGCGACACTCCGCGGATCTGCATCACCCCGAGGGCGACGGCCGGCTTGAGGACGCTCACGATCAGCACCGTGGCGAGGATCGCCAGGGGGGAGCGGACGAGCGTTGACGGATCGAAGAGCATGCCGACCGAGACGAAGAACAGCACGGCGAAGGCGTCGCGCATCGGCAGGGCTTCCGACGCGGCGCGGAGGCTGAACTCGCTCCGCCCCACCATCATCCCGGCGAGGAACGCCCCCAGCGCCATCGACACGCCGAACACGCGGGCTGCCCCGACAGCAATGCCGAGCGCGATGACGAGCACCGCGAGCGTAAACAGCTCGCGTGAGCCGGTGTCGGAGACGACCTCGAGGATCCAGGGGATGATCCGTCCGCCGGCAAACACGACGACGGCGACGAGCGAGGCAATCTTCACGGCCGCCAAAAGTAGCGATATCACGAGCCCTTCGACCGTCGGCTGGCCGCCGCTGAACACCGTGGGGAGGACGACGAGCGCTGCGACGGTGAGGAGATCCTCGACGACGAGCCATCCGACGGCGATGTGGCCGGGGCGGGTGTGGAGAGCGCGGTGATCGGCGAGGACGCGGAGGAGGACGACCGTGCTCGCCACAGCCACGCAGCCGCCGAACACCGCGGCGGCCGGCCACGGCCAGCCGATCCAGTGGCCGACGATGGTGCCGATCGCCGTCGCCACGGCGCTGGCGACGAGGGCGCCCGGGAGCACGATCCCGCGCACCGCGAGGAGTTCGTTGAGATGGAAGTTGAGGCCGACGCCGAAGAGGAGGAGAACGACGCCGAGTTCGGCCATCTCGCTGGCCAGGTTGCCATCGGCCTCGAAGCCGGGCGTGTACGGTCCGACGACGATGCCGGCGATCAGATAGCCGACGATCGGGGAGAACCGCACTCGTTGCGTGATCGCGCCGAAGACGAGGGCGGCGGAGAGGCCGCCGGTGAGCGTGAGGATGAGGTTGACGTCGTGCATGCAGTGCCGTCGGGCCAGAGAAGACCCCGACGAATAGACCCGTTTCCTCCCCCCTCGGCAAACCGTCGGCTGTGAACGCCTGGCCTTCGCGCCGTCGGAATGGCCAGATGCCTCGGCGCCGGGAGGGCGGCTGAGCCCGAGATCATCAATTGAAAAAAACGATCGATACGATCGCAAAGAACTGGGTTTTAAATGGATCAGTGCGGGCTAGGACTACCCTTGCCCTGACAGGCGCGGCGGATGCCGGCCATCGGATGGACGGCGAGGGGCCTGCCCCACCCCCGGTGAGCCGGCGTCCGACCGCATTCTTCCAGTCAGGCACTGGCGCCGTAACGAGTCACACACGTGGGCCATCAACGCCGGACCCCGGCCCGTCGACCTGCGTTCCCTTGCCGGGGCGGTGGCCCTTGTGGGCTTCGGCCTGCCGTTGTCCGCCTCGGCGGCTGACTTCTCGTGGCAGCCGGTTGAAGGGCTCGGCAACGCCGCGAACACCGCGACGGGCCTGGGCCGCGTCACGACGAACTTCAAGATTTCTGCCTACGAGACGACGATCGCGCAGTACACAGACTTCCTCAACAACGAAGGAACGCAAGTCTCTGCGAGAGGTCGTCGCGAAGGTCAGCGGACCGAGCGAGAAGGTCACGCGGGTACGGGTGCTGCTGCAGGCCGATGAGGCCGAGTAAGTCCTGCATGCAAAGCCGGGGGAGCAGCCAGCGACGGAAACAGGGAAGGCCCTGGAATCAATAGAAAAAAACAATTCGTCTCATTGCGAAGAACTGTTTTGTATATGGAGTCTGGGGGGGCTAGGAATAGTAACAGAAGCTTAGGGGCGGCCGATGCCGGCCATCGGGGGATCGGCGAAGGACTGCGTTCCCCCGCTGCACCGGTACTCGACGGGCATCAATCCGGTCCGAGGTGGCCCGGAGGTCCGTAGCGACGAGGGGGCAAGCCGCCCGGTTCCCCTCGAATCCCCGTTGAGGAGGGTGAGCCATGCGACTGGTCCGGAGAGCCTTCACGCTCGTGGAGTTACTCGTGGTGATCGCGATCATCGGAACGCTTGTCGGCTTGCTCTTGCCGGCTGTTCAGTCGGCACGGGAGTCAGCGCGACGGAGTCGTTGTGCCAACAACCTCAAGCAGATTGGTCTGGCGCTGCTCAATCATGCGTCGGCCAAGGACGATGTCCTTCCCTACAACAAAGATCAGGCAATCTGCGGACAGACCGGTGCGAACACAGGTCGGGGTCAATTCAATCTCTCCAACGACGGTGCCTGGTCGTGGGTGGTGATGGCAATGCCTTACTTGGAGGAGCAGGCGATCTACAACCAGTTCAATTTTGCACGCAACAGCTACGACACAAGCACCAGCCCCGTGAACAACGCTTCGTTGGCGGCAAGGCCCCTGAAGAACCTGCTCTGCCCTTCAAACACGTCGATGGAACCGGTTCGGGCAGGACAGGCCGCGAGCTATTTCAACTGGAGTGGGTATACGTTCGGTGCTGCCGACTACACCGGCAGCCTCGGCCACGTGTGGGCCGGCTGGCACGACTGCGGGGCGATTCCCACGTTCAACGATCCCGAAGGGAAAGGGCGCTTCGACAAGGGTGGGGCGGGCACGCCGTGGGTGAACGGGGAATGCATGAACGAGCAGACCAACTACAACGGGGTCTTCAAACAGGTCGGGCCGCGGAGACTTTCCGACATCGTCGATGGCACGTCAAGGACGGTCGCCGTGTTCGAGAACATGCATTGGCGCGGTGGCAACGGTTCGTCGTTTGACTACAACTCTCTCCCCGATGCGGCGTGGGTCAATCCCAACGCGGTGGTCGATAGTCTCCTCAAGCCGCTCAACAACACCAATCCCGCCTGGCAGCAGGGGGTGGGTGACCAGCGCTGCCGGGGATGGAGCAGCAACCATCCCAACGGCGGCCATGCGCTCCGTGCCGACGGCAGTGTCGGCTATTTCAACGAGAACATGGACCACTGGATCCGCTATTGCATCTC
>CANGGC010000372.1 GCA_947453125.1 Planctomycetaceae bacterium
CGCCCACGGGCCGCTGCCGGTGGGAGCCGGCGGCAGCCGTGGTGACGGCGGTTTAGTTGGAGAGCGTGCCCGGCGGGAGGGGCCCCTGAAGGCTTCTGTTCTAGAGGCTCCTCCGCCGGTTGCCGGCCGCCGCCGCTGGGGTCCTCCGGACGGGGATCTGACCCACCATCCGGTTTCGGGCCCCGCGCGGGTGTTCGGCGCGGACGCACCCGAGTTGTACGGTGGGGCGGGGGGGATGGTTCGGAGGGGGCAAAAGTTCCCCTGGGGCGATCGGGCTCTGGCGAAGTACAATCCTTGCGTGTGGAGCTCCGGTCCGTCGACCGGGGGCAGCCCTGCCGCGTCTTTCAGCCGCGGCGCGGCCGCCAACCGATGCCCACGCCGCGATCGACCGATCGTGCGGCCTTGTGTTTCGGTGGGCGAACGATGAAGCGGACGAAGCAGAATGAGGGGGAAGACCGCGCTCTCAGCACCCCCTCCGATGGCTGGGTCGCCAAGAAGCGGGCGACACGGCCGGCGGCAGCGAAGAAGTCCCAGGCCGCTGCGGGGGCACCGTCCCTGGCGGATTCCCAGTCGGACGCTGTGGTTGGTCTGGATCCGCAGTCGGAGCCAACCTCGCCCCCGTCCTCAGCGGCCGTGGCCGAGGCGCCCCTTCCGCGCGGAAGTGAGCCGCGCGGAAGTGAGCCGGTGGCGCTTACGGCCCGGGGGAACGGGCCTGTTGATCTCGTCTCCTGCCAGGAGCGGATCGGCCACACCTTCCGCGACGAGTCGATCCTTCTTGCCGCCCTGACGCACGCTTCGGGCGCTGCCCATCGCCTCGCGTCGAACGAGCGGCTCGAGTTTCTCGGAGACGCGATTCTCGGCTTCATCGTCTGCGACACCCTCTACCGGATTTTTCCGGAGTCGCTCGAGGGGGATCTGACGCGCATCAAGTCGGTCGTCGTGAGCCGCGAGACGTGTGGCCGGATCAGCGAGCATCTCGGCCTCACCGAGTTTCTCATCGTCGGCAAGGGGCTGGCGGTCAACAGCGCCGTCCCCGTGTCCGTCCTCTCCGATCTCTTCGAGTCGGTCGTCGCGGCGATCTACCTCGACGGCGGGATCGAGCCGGCGCGCCTGTTCGTGAGCCGATGGATGGATCCAGAGATCGCGCAGGTGTCGAGCGGGGCGCAGGGGGCCAACCACAAGTCGCTCCTCCAGCAGCTCTCGCAACGCGATTTCGGCGTCACTCCCACCTACGAGGTGATGGAGGAGAGCGGGCCCGATCATTCCAAGAGCTTCCACGTCTCCGCCTTCATCGGCGAGCGGCGCTACACCCCAGCCTGGGGGCGCAACAAGAAGGAGGCGGAGCAGCGGGCCGCCTCAAATGCCCTGGTGGAGCTGCGGGCCGCGGGGGTCGGAATCGCCGACGCTGGCCGCCGGGGATAGCGGTTCGCCGGTTACCACCGGCTGCTCACCACTGATAGCTCGGCGGCACGGAGAATCGCTTCTCCCCGATCGGGAGATACTGGCCGCCGGCCCGCGTCCAGAGGTTGCTCCCCGTGCCGTGCGTCACCGGGACGACGTGGTTCCCATGCCATTCGAAGCGCTGGCCGCTCTCCAGGTCGTACACCCGCCCCTTCGTCGAATCTGGCATCAGCGACCACTGCCCGTCGTCGCCGAGCCGCAGCGACGGCTTGGCGCCATTGATCGAGAGCCGCTTGGCGAGCTCCGGGGCCTGTTTCTCGAAGGCCTTCGTCCGCTCTTCAGACGACACCGGCATGTCGAAGAGGGCCGCGGGCTGCGACGACCCGGGGCCGAAAGCGTAGCGAAGCGTGCCATCGGCGGCGACCTTGCTCCACACCCACTTTCCCATTCCCGGGCTGTAACGCTGATAGACATGCTGGGGCTTGAGGTCTTTGTGGGCCACCACGGTGTACTTCTTCGAGAGCGGATCGAACTTGTAGATCAGGCTCGTGTCGCTGCCGGGGGCGGCAACGGCGGCCGGCGCCGGCTTGCTCGGAGCGGGCTTCTCCGAGGCGGGCGTGCCCGAAGCGGGCTTCGGAGCCTCTTCGGCGGCGGTCGCCATCTCTCCGGCGAGGATTGCCCCGAGGTTCGCCAGGAGGAGGGCACCGAGGAGGAAGCGCAGGGCGAGCGGGGAGCGCATGGGAAGGATCCGCAGGGCGGGGAGAGGGACCGAAGAACCCTTCCACACTAATTCGGCCCCCTCTGATCTCAAGGCGGCGCAGCCGAAAAGCCACCTCGGCCAGAAAGAAGGCCCCGCAGGGGGAACCCGTCGGCTCGGGGAGAAGGAACCACGGGCGGCACACCGGATTGCTCCGATGTGCCGCCCGATGGATGTGCCCGGGAGTTGGTCAGGGCAATGACAACCCCGGACGGGCAAAAGTTTGCTGCGCCACCGGCCAATTTTTCAATTGGAGTTTTCGGCCAAAGTGACGAATCGGGCAGGAGCGGGGACGAGTCGGTCAAAAAGGGGGACGAATGGGCAGGAGCGTGGGACGAATCGGGCAGGTCGTCCCTGAAAGAAGGGGGGCGGAGGCTCGTCTGTGCGGCTCGGGAGCCGGTCAGGAATCGAGCAGCGCATCCCAGCAGGCTCAGGCCGTTGGCATGTCGACAGGACACGGAGCGATCCCCTACTCGTGGTCGAACCCTTCGCGCTCTTCGACGATCCGTTCGTCCAGCATCGAGCTGGCACCTTTCCGCCCCGTCACCCTCCAGAGAGGCTCTTGGCGTAGAAGAGGGCAAGGCCGTTTTCCGGCCGGTAGACCGCCGGGGTGAACCCGAGGCTTTCGTAGAGGCTTCGGGCCGGCCGATTGTGCTCGAGGACCTCGAGCGTCACTTTCGCGCAAGCCCGCTCCACCGCCGCCTGCTCGACGGCCTCGAGGAGCTTTCGGCCGATCCCCTGGCCGCGGTGGGGATCGAGGACGCAGAGATCGTGGAGGTTGACGACAGGCCGCGCCGCGAAAGTTGAGAAGCCGACGAAGCAGGTGGCAAGGCCGACGAACTGCCCGCCAACGGCGGCGAGGAAGACGAGCGTCGTCGGATGGGACCGCAGCCCAGGGATGAGACGCTCGAGCACGTCAGGGGGGAGCGGCGCGCCGTTGGCCATTCGATCGAGCGCGTAGGCTGCCGTGATTGCCACCACTGCCGCTTGGTGATCGGGGCGGTCGAGATCGGCCTGGAGAATCACAACGTCGGTCGAGTGTGTCATGGTGGGGAGCGCCTTCTGCTGGAACTGCTCGTCGGCCCCGACGCGGGGCGAGTCGACGATACGGCCCCGGGGCCATCGCGCCCAGGGATTCTCCGCGAACGACAACAGAGCATTGCCCCGGAAAGAGCGTGGCCGCAAAAGCCTCGTCTGGAGCGAGAAACGCAGGTGTCCTTCTCCACGTGACGGGAAGGGGGGTGGCGCGGCCTTTGGCAACGATGGGGCGCGTACGATTGACCAAGGTCGTGAAGCGTCTTCATGAACCGTTTGGCTGCTCGGCGCCCAAACACCACAGACAAACCCCCAAAACCCCCTTTCGAGGCTTCCATCATGGACATCGTCGTTTTCATGCTCATCGGCCTGGTGGCCGGCTGGTTGGCGGGCGTGCTCGTGAAGGGGAGCAGCTACGGCTTGGTCGGCGACCTCGTCGTTGGCGTCCTCGGCGCCCTGATCGGTGGCTCCCTCTTCCAGCGGCTTGGGATCTCCGCCGGCGGTGGCCTCTTGGGCGCGATCATCGTTGCCACCGTGGGCGCCGTGATCCTTCTTGTCATTCTCCGGTTGATCAATCAGAGCCGGATGGGAAGCGTGCGACTGTAGGAGCATGGCGACCGACAGCTGTTCGTGAAGTCCCCGTCCCCCATCGACAAGCAGGCGGATGACGACGACGCCATCCTCGACGCCGTGATCGTCGGCGGGGGGGTGGGCGGGATCGTCATGCTTGCTGAAGGAGTGACGCAGGGTACGACGAGGATCCTCCTCCTCGAACGCTCCGAGCGGCTCGGGGGGATCTGGGCCAGGCTCCCGGCCTGGCAGACGATCCAGAATCACCCCCTCGACTTTTGCCTTCAGGGCTTCACGACCCGCAAGCGCGTCTGGTACGCCGGCGACGTCCTCCACTTCCTCGCCGAATATGTCCGGGTGC
>CANGGC010000373.1 GCA_947453125.1 Planctomycetaceae bacterium
GCGGCCGATTCGGCCCGCTCGACATGCCGGCCGAGCCAGTGGAGATGATCGGCGACGCGGCTGGGGAGATCGTTGCCGCTGCGCCGCAGTGGCACCGGCTGGCCGGGGGGCGGCAGCAGCGAGACCGGCTGCACGGGCCCCGGCGACAGGACCCACACATCCTTCGATCCCTGCCCGGAGAACATCGCCAACTCCCCCGCCCCGCCCCCGCGGAGCGTGAGACGGGCCAATCCCCCCGGCATCACGATCGGCCCTTCGGGGGTCGCAGCCGAGAACAGTCGGAGGACGACCGGCGCGGCCACGACCCGCCCGCCATCCCAGCAGGGGGCGACCGACCGCTCGATGATTTCCCTCCCCACCCAGTCCCCCGGTCGGGCCCGGATCCGATCCACCAGGGCCGTGCGCCCCGCGGCATCGATGAGCCTCGGCACGTAGCGCTTGGGCCCCCCGGGAATCGCGACGATCGGCTCGATGACGAGGTCGTCGAGCCGGGCGAGAACATGGGAGAGCCCATCGGGGCGGCCGCACCACCACGACTGCGGCGACGGGAGGAGCAACTCCTCACCGAGCAGACGCCGGGCGACAGCGGGGATGTACCCCATGAATCCGGGCGACTCCACCAGTGCGCTGCCGAGGGGATTGGCCAGGGCCACGCGGCCACCGCGCACGGCCTGCACGAGCCCCGGGGTGCCGGCCAGCGCCCCGCTGTCCAATTCGAGCGGATCACATTCGCTGTCCAAGACACGACGGAGGAGGACGTCGATCGGCACGAGGCCACCGAGCGTCTTCAGGCAGGCCCGGTCCTCGCGGACGGCCAGATCCCCCCCCTCGACCAGCGGCAGGCCCAAGTAGCGGGCGAGGTAGGCATCCTCAAACCACGTGGCGCTCGACGGCCCGGGGCTGAACAGCGCGATCCGTGGGACGTCGCGCCCGGTGTCGAGGGCGCGGAGCATCGACCGCAACCCGATGAAGAACGGCGCCAATCGCTCCACGTGCGACTCGTGGAACGCCGCCGGAAGAAGGCGCGAGACGACGAGTCGGTTTTCGAGCGCGTAGCCA
Source organism: Planctomycetaceae bacterium (assembly GCA_947453125.1). Taxonomy (GTDB): domain Bacteria; phylum Planctomycetota; class Planctomycetia; order Pirellulales; family UBA1268; genus QWOP01. The sequence goes on from CANGGC010000373.1 coordinate 1,060, forward strand.
AGCCCGTGAGGCACGCCCGTCCTGTCGCCGAGGACGTGCCAACGGCCATCGCCGTGGCGGGCGAGCACGGAGGCGTGGAGATGGAGGTGACGCCCCCCCGGCAGCCGGATGCCGTGGCAGCAACGGAGAAACGCCGGATGGCCGAGGACCAGATCGGCAGGTACCACCCCCTCCTTGAGGAGATGCTGCGGGCCATAGAGGTCGGCAAGGAGGGCATCGAGAACCCGCAAACGCTGGCGGATCCCCGCTTCGATCCCCTTCCAATCGTCGGCCGCGATCACCAACGGGATCGGATCGAGCACCCAGGGCCGCTGCCCCCCTTGGGCATCGTCGTGGATGTTGTAGGTGACGCCGTTGTCCCGGATCAGCCGCCGCGCCTGCTCCCAGCGTTCGGAGAGTTCCGCCGGATCCCAGTGGCGGAGGATCGACGCCAGCCGCCGCCAGTGGGGGCGCGGCTCACCGGCCGTGGAGAACTCGTCGTGCGACCCGGCAGGCACGGAGTACGACGCGAACGGATCGACCGGCCCGGGAGGCGCGGTGTCGGGGGTGGGCATCAGCGGCGGAAACTCCGGAATGGGAGCCGAGTGTACCACGCACGTCGGCCGGCCATTCAACCGCAGAGCGTCTGCTCCAGCTCGTCGACGAGGGAGGCGAACCTCGTCAGTGCCGTGGCGACCGGCTCCGGCCGCTCGAGATCGACGCCGGCATCCCGGAGCAATTCGAGCGACCATCGCGAACATCCGCCGCGGAGGAAGCCGAGATAGGCGTCGAGTTCCGCCTTCCCACCGCTCGCCACACGCTCGGCCAGGGCGATCGCAGCCGACAGCCCGGTGGCGTACTTGTAGACATAGAACGCGCTGTAGAAGTGTGGGATCCGCAGGCACTCAAGCTCCAGCTGATCGTCGACGATGAACCCCGACCCGAAATAGACATCGAGCAGCCCCCGGTAGAGGCCCCGGATGCGCTCCAGGGTCAACGGCTGGCCGGCCTCGGCCGAGGCGTGGGTGAGCCGCTCGAACTCCGCAAACATCGTCTGCCGGACGATCGTCGCCCGGATGCCGTCGATCTCCCGGGAGAGGATCGCCGCCCGCTCGCGCGGCGTCCGCGCTTTGGCCAGCAGCGAACGGGCGAGGAGTTGCTCGTTGAACGTGCTGGCCACCTCGGCGACGAAGATCGTGTAGCCGGCAAGTTGGTAGGGCTGCGCCTCGGCGGAGAGGCGGGTGTGCATCGAGTGCCCCGCCTCGTGGGCGAGCGTGAACACGTGCTCGATCCCCTCCTCCTGGAAGTTCATGAGGATGTAGGGATCGGAGTCGTAGGTGCCGGAACTGAAGGCCCCCGACTGCTTGCCTGAGTTCGGGTAGCGGTCGCACCAGCGCCCCCGAAGCCCAGCCTCGAGGCGCCGGCAGTAGTCGGCGCCGAGCGGCTCGAGGGCTTCGACGATCAGCCCCACCGCCTCGTCCCAGGTGTGCTGCAGGGGCACGTCCTGGGCGAGGGGGACGTAGCAATCGTACTGATGGATCTCGTCGAGGCCGAGGAGGCGGCGACGGAGATCGTAGTAGCGGTGGACGGCGGGGAGGTGCGCGCGGACGGCGGCGACGAGCTGGTCGTACACCGCCACCGGGATGTTGTCGTTGAACAGCGCGGCGCCGACGGCGGTGGGATGGTTGCGGACGCGGGCGGCGTAGACGTCCCGTTCCACCGATCCCGAGAGGGCGGCGGCGAGCGTGTTGGCGTGGCCGGCATACTCGTCGTAAAGCTGATGGAACGCCGTCTTCCGCACGCCGCGGTCGGCGTCGAGAAGAAACGTCGTGAAGGTGGCGTTGGAGAGCTCCGACGACCTTCCCTTGCCATCGACGACCGAGCCAAACTTCATGTCCGTGTCGGTGAGCTGTCGGAAGACCTTCGCCGCGGTCCCGGCGAAGGTCCCCTGCATGGCGAGCAGCTTCTCCTCGCGCTCAGAGAGGACGTGCGGACGGGTGCGGACGAGACGCTCGATGCCGATCCGGTAGGGCGCCAGGATCGGCAGCGCGATCCAGGCATCGAGGGTCGCTGCCGGGATGGCGAGGATCTCGGGGCGGAGGAAGCTCGTCTTCTCCGCAAACGACGTGGCGACATGCTGGAAGCGGCCCACCATCCGCTGGGGCTCCGGCGCTCCCTGATCCTCGCTGGCCCGCAGATGCGCGTAGGTGCCGAGACGGTCACCCATTCGATCGACCTCGACATCGTAGGCGAGGCAGACGGCGAGGTCTTCCGGCGATCGGCCGAGCGTGCCGGCGAAGGCCACGAATTCGGGGATCATCCCCTCCCAAGCCGCCAGCGCCGCTTCCCACGCGCCATCGGAAGAGAAAAGGCTGGCGAGATCCCAGGTATCCCCCTCGGCGACCTCCCCTCGGACCTTCAAGGCGCCGTCGGTCCGCTCGGTGTTCACCATCGGGAAGAGTCCTGGTTGCTGAGAGGGAATTGGGTGGGGGGGGTGAGGGGGGTGGTGGGGTGCTGGCCAGGAAACAGAAAGCAGGGGCAGACGGGGACCACGGCCGGCTTGTCAGAGCCGCCAGACGGCACTGCCCCAGGCCAGGCCGCCGCCGAACCCGCACACGGCGATCGTGCTCCCAGGCCCGACGCGCCCCTCGCGCCAGGCCTCGTCGATCGCCAACGGGATCGAACCGCTCGACGTGTTGCCGTAGCGGTCGATGTTGATCGCGAACCGATCGGCCGACACGCCAAGGGCAGCCCGAGTCGCATCGATGATCCGCAGATTTGCCTGGTGGAGGACGAAGCAGTCGATGTCGTCGAGCGTCAGGCCGGCGGCCTTGATGACGGCGCGGAGATTCTCCTCGGCCAGGCGGATCGCCCACTTGAAGACGGCCCGCCCATCCATCCGCATGAACTGCTCGCGCCGTGCCATCCCCTCGGCGGTCACCGGCTGCCTCGAGCCACTCATCGGGCAGACGAGGAGCCCCGCCCCACGACCATCGGCGCCGAGCGAGAACGAGAGGAGCCCCCGCTCCCCGGCCTCGGCCGGATCCTCGATCCGCTCCAGGAGCACTGCCCCCGCCC
>CANGGC010000374.1 GCA_947453125.1 Planctomycetaceae bacterium
CGCGGCGGTCATCGACCTACACCTTCGCCGGCGATGGCTGGCAGTCGTGGTCGAGCGCCCTGTGGGATCACCACGCCCTGGCCTGGTTCCCCGAGCAGGGGATCCTCACGCTCCCGGTGCAGCAGGGGGATTGGTGGAGCGGCAGCACGGGGCTGGTCGTCTTCCGGGTCAATCTCGCTGCCAATGGCACGTTCACCCGCCTCGGTGAGATCAGCCATGCAAGCGGCGCCGTCGAACGGGGCGTGCGGATCGGCGATCTTCTCTATTCGGTGTCGGCCGGCGAAGTAAAGGTGCACCGTATCGACGATCCCTCCGTGGATATCGCTGGCGTAAAGCTCACGCCGCGGTCAGACACCGACCTCCCGGTTTGGATCGCCTGACCGACTGATCTGTCGGGGCCGCGGGGCAGTTGAACCAGAGTCAGGCTTCCCGGTTCAGCTGTCCCAGCGGCTGCTTGCCGTGGCCCCGGGACTGCGCGTGCCGCAGAAGACGACGTCGATGCCGAGGGCCCGGGCGGCGGCAGCCTTGGCCAGGGCACAGCGGTCGGCGCCGGCGGCGTCCTTCGCATAGGCCACCTGAACGTGGTTTGCCTTGTGGCGGGCCATCATCTGATCGCGCGAAACGCCATGCGTGACCGCGTGCATGATCGGCCACTGCTTTGTCGTTGATTCCAGACGCCGCTGCGTCTCCTCCTCGGGGAGCTTGACGACGCTCGCCCGGCCGATGTCCATGCAGAGCTTCTCGGCGGCGCCGGTGCCGTCGACCCAGATCCGGCTCCAGACGATCTCCCCCGGCTTGCTGACGCCGGCGAGCGTCGAGCCGCCGAGGCGGAAGTACATCGGGGGCTGGCGGTAGCCGTGGGCCCCCTTCCAGCCGCCAGTGAAGTGGGCCGGGGGGGCGCCGCCTGAGATCTCAAACACCCACACCCACTGGTCGGTGGTGTTGGAGCGGTCCCAATCCCCCCAGCGGATGTCGTGGAGCGTGTTCTCCGTCGGCTCGCCGAGGGCCTCGTGGACGCGTTGCGTGAGCAGGCCATCGAGGCCGGCGCACTCGTCGACCTCGTTGAAGTGGGTCAGCGGCTTCCCCTTGAAGATCGGCTTCGTGGAGCCGGAGGCACAGACCGGCGGCCGCTTGGAATCGTTGAGCATCCCTTCGACGAGGTCGCTGGCCGGGAGGAGATCCTTGAGCCCCTGCTGATACTGGATGCCGACGAGATCGCAGCCGAAGCGCTCCGCGAGGCGGAGCGTGGCGATGTACATCCGGCACTGCGTGAGCACCTGGGCCCGGGTCAGGTCGGCCGCCTCGTCCTTCCCGAAGTGGAACGTCATCCCCGCCGCCTCGAGCCAGCGGAAGACCTCGCGGGCCTCGCTGTCGGAGACCTGCGTCGTCTCATGGTAGAGGGCCGACTGGCTGAGTCGCTCCTTGAAAACCCCGGTGGCGTGGAGGAGCCGATCGGGGATGATCGCGTTGTACATCCCCATGCAGCCCTCGTCGAAGACCCCCATGAGGGCCTTCTTTTCGCGGAGCTCCGCGGCGATCCCGGCACCGATCTGCTCGAGCTTCCCAGGCACCTTCACCGCCGCTATCGGCACGACGTGGCTCGTGTCATGGCGGACCTTGCCGGTGGCAAGCCACGATTCGAGGTGACGCTGGAAGGCGGCGCTCGAGAAGTCGTCGGCCCAGAGCGTGGCGTAGGGGACGCCCGCCTTGGTGAGCGAGCCGTTGAGGTTGAGCATCCCGACAAGGCCCGGCCACTGCCCCGACCAATTGGCGACGGTGAGGATGGGACCAGAGTGGCTGGAGAGCCCGGGGAGGACATGGTTGGAGTATTGCCAGACAGCCTCGGCGACGACGAGCGGCGCGGTCGGGTCGACGGAGGCAAACACGTAGATCCCCTCGCGGGCGCTGGCGATGAAGCCATGGCCGCGGGCCTTCGAGGGGGCGTGGCCGCGAACGAGCGTCCGGCCGGCGGCGGCGAAGGCCCGCGTCAAATCCGCTTCCATCTGCTTCTGGGCCGGCCAGCAGACCCGATTGGCCTCCTCGCGGAGGTCGCCGCTGGCGACGAGGACGACGTCGGCTTTCCGCCGCGGGGTGGCAGGGGACTTCGAGCGGGAGGAGGTGGCCATGGCGCGGGTCCCAAAGAGAGGGGAACAGAGAAGAACGAAACAAAACGGGGGATCGGTTCCGGGAATCCCCTGACGCCGTGGTTGGAAACAGGGGGCTTGGGCAAACTATACTCTTTGCCACGACGGTCCGGGGAAGGGGTCCAGGGGGGGAAACGTCCCTGCATTCATCCACCGACCCGATCACCGAATCTCGTTTGAGCGTCCCGGCAGAGGAGCCGACCATGAGTTTCAGCGTCCCTGGTTTCCACCTTCGTTCGCACCGCCTCGTCCGCGTGGCTGCGATCATCGGTTTACTGGTCGTCGGCAGCGGCCGGGCCTCCGCCCAGGATCCCGCCACGCCTGCTCCTCCGGCCCCCGCTGCCAACCTCCCGGCCCACACGCGCTGGGTGATCGCCGCCGACTACACCACCGACGGCGCCCAACTCCTCACCTCCGGGGGCGAGAGTCTGCTCTACCGTCCCGGTGACGCCGCGATCTGGAATCCGGCCGACGGTAACCGGGCTGGCGACCTCGCCGGCCACCCGACGGCCGTGTGGGCGATCAAGGCCTCCAACGATGGCAAGCTCGCCGCCACGGCCGGCTACGACGGCCTCGTCAAGCTCTGGGATCTCCCCGGCCGGGCCCTCAAGGCCGATCTCAAAAAGCACAAGGGCTGGGTCCGTTCGCTCGACTTTTCCCCCGATGGCACGAAGCTCGCCACCGCCGGCGAGGATGGCACTGTCGTCGTCTGGGACACCGGCACGAACGCCGAGATTCGCACGATTGCCGCCCACGGCGGCCCCGTCACGGCCGTCGCCTTCTCCCCCGACGGCGCCACGCTCGCCACTGGTGGCGGCGACAAGCTCGTCAAGCTCTGGGACGTCGCCGCCGGTACCGAGAAGGGGAAGCTCGAGGGGCACGCCGACACCCTCTGGGCCGTCGCCTATTCCCCCGACGGCTCGAAGCTCGCCACCGCCGGTGCCGACCGGGTGGTGAAGCTCTGGAACACCGCCGATTCCAAGGAGCATGGCACGCTCGCCGGCCACAAGGATTGGGTGACGAGCGTCTCCTTCACCCCCGACAACGCCCGGCTCGCCAGTGCCAGTCTCGACGGGGCTGTGAAGTTCTGGGACGTCGCTTCGAAGGCCGAGCAGAAGGGGCCGCCGCCGGTCGAAGGAGCAAAGCCGTCGAGCGTGTGGTGCGTGGCCGTGGCCCCCAACGGCCAGACGATGTTCATCGGCAGTCATGCTGGCGGACGGATCGTCCCGGTCCCCTCGCCCGAGCTCGCCCCGGTGCCACCGCCGCCGCCGCCGGCTGTCCCCGCCTTCGCCGTGGTCGTGCCGACCGAGTTCAAGAGTGCGGCCGGTGCCACCGGCGCCATCGCCGCCGACGGGATCGTGCTCGTGACCGGCAGCCTCGCCAAGGATGTCTACACCATCAAGGCGATCGTTCCGCCGGGGGGAAGCGTCTCCGCGGTCAAGCTCGAGGCCCTCACCGATCCGAGTCTCCCCGCGATGGGGCCGGGCCGAGCTGGGAACGGCAACGTTGTCGTCAGCAGGTTTGCGATCCAGTCGGGGGCTCCGGGGAGCGCCGACGCTCCGAACGTCGTCAAGCTCGCGACGGCCAAGGCTGATTTCGAGCAGGGGGGATATCCCGCTGCGGCCACGATCGACGACAATCCCGAATCGGGCTGGGCGATCGCCCCCGAGGTCGGCAAGGATCACGCGCTGACCTACGAGCTCGCCCCCGAAGTGGCCCTGCCGGCGGGAAGCGTCCTCCTGTTCACGATCGAGCATCAGTTCGCAGACGGCACCCACAACCTCGGTAAGTTCCGGCTCTCCCTGCTCCAGTCTCCTCTCCCGCCAGCGCCGTGACCCAACCCGATCCGATCGTCGATGCCACCACGCCACCGGCCCACCTGGCCGGTGCGCCGGCGTCGCTCTCGGTGAGGGTGAATGGCGAACCGAGGGCCTTTGCCGCCGGGGCATCGGCCCTCGATGCGGTCACGGCC
>CANGGC010000375.1 GCA_947453125.1 Planctomycetaceae bacterium
GACTGCCGGCTGTGTCAGCCAGTTGCAGGTTTCCTTGGCAAGCTTCACATTCAGAACGCTCCCCACCGTGCGGGTGTCGAGATCGTCGGTGAGGACCGTTCCTTCGACATCGAAGGCCACCCATCCACGCTCCGGGGCATTCGTGAACCGGAACGTGCAGGAGGCGTTCGTGAGATAATAGGCATTGCGGACGCCGTGCCTGGCGACCGCGGCCTGCATCCTCTCGACGAGGGCGCGGAATCTTGGGGAGGCCTCGGCCGGCACCTGGGTACCAGCGAGGGCACGCAGGGGCGTGCAGTCGAAACGAATCACGACCGGCGGAGGGGAGGGTTCCATATGAAGAAAAATACCATGTCGTCTGCCGACGTGCCGCAAGCCCGCATCTCCGGCGGTCGGCGGCTGATGGGGGTTCCCTGGACCGTCACCGTCTACGCCGCCACGCCTACCGCCGGCGAGCGGGGGGTCGAGGCGGCGCTCGACGAGGTCGAGCGGCTCGAGGCGATCCTCTCCGACTACCGGGCCGACTCCGAACTCTCCCGCCTCTCGGCCGCGGCCCCGATGGAAAGCCCTGTGCCGGTGAGCGACGAGATGTGGGAGGTCCTCGCCCGAGCCGTGGCTTTCCGCGACTCGAGTGACGGTGCCTTCGACCCGACCGTCGGGCCGCTGACGACCCTGTGGCGTCAGTCGCGCCGCTCCGGTGCCCTCCCGCTCCCCGCGAAGCTCGACGCCGCCCGGGCGGCGGTGGGAGCCGGAGCCCTCGTGCTCGTCGACGCCCCCCGTGGCGTCCGGCTCACCCGTCCACGGATGCGACTCGATCTCGGCGGCATCGGGATGGGCTATGCGATCGACCGGGCCCTGGCGATCCTCGCTGCCCAGGGGATTGACTCGGCGCTCGTCGACGCCTCGGGTGACGTCGGAGCCTCGGCTCCGCCGCCGGGGGAGGAGGGGTGGCGGATCGCGATCGACCCGATCCCCGGCACGCCGGCAGCGATGACCGAGCAGATCCTCTTGGTCGATGCGGCGATCACCACCAGCGGGGATGCGAGGCAGTCGGTCGCGATCGGCGGCCGACGCTACAGCCACATCGTCGATCCGCGCACCGGCATCGGCATCAACGGGCCGGCGGCGGTGACGGTCATCGCCATGGACGCCACCGCCGCCGATGCCCTGGCGACCGCGGCGAATGTCCTCGGGCCAGTCCGCGGCCGGACGCTCCTGGAAAACCAGGCAGGCTGCGCCGGGCGGTTCGTTTCGGTGGACGGGGACGGCGAGGGCATCGTCCGCGAGGTGCAGACAAGTCGCTGGCCAGGCGCCGGGGAGCGCACCTTCCCCTCGCAGCGCTGAAACACCTCCCCTTCCTGCCCACCTTCTTGCCCATTCCTCCGCACCGGGCGACTCTGCCGGAAGCGGTGACGATTCCCCGAAGTTTGACGGTTACGCCGACGATAACACCTGTGCCGTCGCTGCGCCCAAGTGCACGCGAGTCGGACGCAGCGTCGGGGGGCACTGCGTCGGGATCGGTCCGTCGGCTTCGACGGGCGAACCCCTTGGGCGCAGCGGCAGCTTTTTTCGTCATCGCAATCCTCAACGCCCGTACGCCGGACCCCCACCGTGCCAAACCTCCTGCTGCGACGAGCCTGGGTGGTCCTGACGAGCCTCACGCTCGTGGCCAGCGGTTGTGCCCCGCGGCAGCCGTTCTACTTCTTCGAGGACGGCGACCTCTCGCACTACGTCGGCGCCATCCAGAAGATCGAATACCCTGATACGGTCCATCAGCCGCTCGACGAGGCGGCCGGCACGATCGAGCCGCTCACGCTCTCCAACGCCAACTTCGATCAGGTCTGGGAGCTGCCGCTCGAGGACGCGATCCGGACGGCGCTCGAGAACGGCAAGGTGCTCAGGAGTCTCGGCGGCCGCTTCCAGAGCTTCGGTGGCCCACGGCCGCAGGCGGGTGAGCCGGCGGTGTCGCTGCTGACCAATCCGGCCGCCTACCCCACCGTCTACGATCCGGCGATCAGCGAGACCGACCCCTTCCGCGGCGTCGAAAGCGCGCTGGCGTCGTTCGATGCCCAGCTCTCCAGCTCGCTCACCTGGGCCCGGCAAAACCGGCCGCAAAACGTCGGCGGGATCGGAACGCAGATCTTCCAGCAGCAACTCCTCGGCGACACCGGCACCTGGACAACCGGCATCAGCAAGGTGTCGGCCACCGGCAGTACGTTCGGGATCCAAAACCAGACCGTCTACGACAACAACAACTCCCCGATCCGCCAGAAGGGGGTGCCGTCGACGTTCCTCACCAACTACGACTTCACCTTCAACCAGCCCCTCCTCCAGGGTGCGGGGCTGACCTACAACCGAATCGCCGGCCCCGACGCCTTCAACAACATCAACGGCCGCCCCAACTTCCGCGGCGTCCTCATTGCCCGCGTGCTCGCCGATCAGTCGCTGGCCGACTTCGAGATCGGCGTCCGCAACATGGTCAGTGACACCGAGCAGGCCTACTGGGAGCTCTACTTCGCCTACCGCAATCTCGAGGCGCGCAAGGCCGGCCGAGACAGCGCCCTCGAGGCTTGGCGGAAGGTTCATGCGCTCTACGTCGAGCAGTCGCGCGGCGGTGAGGCCGACAAGGAGGCCCAGGCTCGCGAGCAGTATTTCTTCTTCCGCAGCGACGTCGAGAACGCCCTCACCGACGTTTACCGCAGCGAGAATCGGCTCCGCTACATGATGGGGCTCTCGGCCTCTGACGGCCGGCTCATCCGCCCCTCTGACGAGCCAACCACCGCCCGGATCAGCTTCGACTGGCAGCAGTCGCTCGTCGAGTCGCTCTCGCGGTCGGCCGAACTCCGCCGGCAGAAGTGGGTCATCAAGCAGAAGGAGCTCGAGCTCCTCGCGTCGAAGAACCTGCTGATGCCGCGGCTCGACCTCAACGGCTATTACCGGTTCCTCGGCATGGGCCAGGAACTCATCAACCAGAATTACGGCCCGTACTACGCCAACGGTCTCGACCCGCTCAAAGGCACCGATGCCTACTCGACGCTCTCTAGCGGCCAGTTCCAGGAATGGCAGGCCGGGGCGCAGTTCCTCATGCCGATCGGGTTCCGTCGCGAGCTCTCAACCGTCCGCAACTACCAACTCCAACTCGCCCGTGAACGCTCCCGGCTCCAAGACGAGGAGATGGAGGTGTCGCACGCCCTCGTCGAGGCGGTGCGGAACGTCGACACGAACTTCGCTCTCTCGCAGACAAACTTCAACCGCCGCGTCGCCTCCGAGCGCCAGGTTGAGGCGGTCCAAGCGGCCTACGATGCCGGCACCGTGACCCTCGATCAGCTCCTCGACGCCCAACGCCGTCGGGCCGACGCCGAGAGCGCCTACTACCGCTCGGTCGTCGATTACAACCGCTCGATCGCCCAACTCCATTTCCGCAAAGGCTCGCTCCTGGAATACAACGGCGTGTTCCTCGCGGAAGGCCCGTGGCCCGGCAAGGCCTACTTCGATTCCTACCGCCGTGCCCGGCAGCGGGACGCGAGCCTGTTCCTCGACTACGGCCACTCCCGCCCCGGCGTCTTCAGCCGGCACCGATGCCCGGCAACTCCCTCCCCGTGATCCGGCTACGAACGAGGAGACGTCGCCCCCCGCCTCCAAGCCGGCGGGTGACGGCAAGGCTCCGGCCGGTGGCAATCCGCTCGAGGAGATTCCGACGCCCGCTCCGCTGCCGAATCCGGCCAAGGCCGCCAGCCCCGCAGCCGCCGCGTTCCTCCCGCCGGCCGTGCCGTCGGTGCTCATGCCCGTCTCGCAGACCACGACGGAATCGGCAAAGCCCTGGGGCAACGTCCTCACCGGCTGGAAAGCGGAGAGCGCTCCGTCGGGACGGGTCATCAGCACCCCCGCCGATGCCGCAGCGACGCAGGGCCGATAACCCGTCGTCGGGGAAACGCTTCCTCGGCCAAGGCCATGGCGGCCTTCAGCGTCCCAAGGGGAGGTCCGCCGCCGCTCGGGCGGCGGCCAAGCCCGCCGGATCGTCTCGGCCGATCCGGGCGAGGTGATCCCGGGCCGCAGCCGACGGGCAGGCAACGAGATACC
>CANGGC010000376.1 GCA_947453125.1 Planctomycetaceae bacterium
ATGTCGTTCGAACTCCGCGAGGTTCATGCCGACCGGCTGGCCCGCGTCCTCGGGACGGGGCCTGCCGCCGCGGCCGCAAGCGTGGAGGACGAAAAGGCAGGCTTCGGCATGGATGACCTCGTGCCGGTGCTCCTCTGGCAGCCGATGGTGAAGGATTCACGCGTCAGCATCACCACCTTGAGCGCCCAGGAGGCGTTCGGGATGTATGTGAAGGCGGCACTGCTGGTGGGGGTCGTCCTGGCGAGCCCGTGGATCTTCTACCAACTCTGGACGTTCGTCGCCGCCGGCCTCTACCCGCACGAGAAGCGGTATATCCATGTCTTTCTCCCGATGAGTATCGGGCTGTTTTTGGCCGGCGTGTTCCTCGCCTTCTTCTTCGTCTTCGACTTCGTCCTCGATTACCTCCTCCAATTCAACGCCTGGCTCGGTCTCGATCCCGATCCGCGAATCACCGAGTGGATGGGGTTCGTCCTCATCCTCCCGATCGGCTTCGGCATCGGCTTCCAGTTGCCGCTGGTGATGCTCTTCCTAGAGCGGATCGGAATTGTCGATGTCGCCACGTATGCCTCCCAGTGGCGGATGGCGATCGTGATCATCTTCGTCGTCTCGGCGATCCTCACGCCGGCCGATCCCTACAGCCTCCTGTTCCTCGCGATCCCGCTGTGCCTCCTCTACTTCGGCGGCCTGGCGATCTGCCGCTGGCTACCGCCGGCGGGCGCCAGGCCCTCCTGACTGCCCGTGGAAAAAGTCATCCATGACCGGACCGGCTGCGGGGCAGCCGGGAGAATCAGTCCACTTGGAAAACCTCCGGTTTTCTCGAGTGCTGCGCACTCGCGACCGCCTCGTGCGGTCGGGCCGGCACCTTATCCACAGCCTGCTAACCAGCGGGCGGCCCGGTCACTGGCAGCCTGCTCAGCGGGCGACAAACGCGAGCCAGTAGAAGACCGTCCCGGTGATTGCCGTGAGGACGAGATCGATCGCGGCCAGCCTGGCCATGACCCGGTGACGGGGGGAGTGGGCATTCGGCCCGGGGGGGGACGGGAAGCGCTTGACGGCCTCCCACACGACCCACACCCAGAGGACGAGGGTCGAGATGGCAAACACGAGGTGGATCCCGAGGGCCGAAAGCACGCCCGAGGGCCAGAACGGGCTCGGCGCGGCCCGCAGCTTCCAGTCGGAGATCAGCCGGACGTCGATTTCGAAGACGACGATCGCCGTGGCAAGGGCAGCCGCGATGAAGAGCTGGAACTTCCGGTGAGCGGCAAAATCTCGTCGCCGAGCGACGAGATAGATGCTCCAGGCGAGGAGCGGCAGGGTCGCGAGCAGCCCGACGAGCACCACATCCATGCCGAAGCTCGCCCGCGTGCCGAGGAAGCCATCAATCCCGGCGGGAACCGCGATATCGGCAAGCAAGGCAGGTGGGAAGAGACCGGTGGCGGTGGTGGGCTCCAAAGCAACCTCGAAGAGGGATTGGCGAATCGCGGGGCGTGACGGGGAGGGACGGGGCAGGTCGAACCCGGGCAGGATCTTCAGTGTAGCGACGAAGCCGATTGCCCGGCGCCCGTGCCGGCCGCTACGATCGCGGCGACTCCAGGCCGAGTGGCGAAATAGGCAGACGCACGGGACTTAAAATCCTGTGGAGAGCAATCTCCGTGCGGGTTCGATTCCCGCCTCGGCCACTGTTGCTTGGTTCCCGGATTCGGGGAGCGGATCTCCCTTGCCCCGGCAGGCCCGCGGGAGGTATCAGCCATGCTCCGACGGGCGGTGGCGTGCTGGGACTGCCAGCCGGCTTGCGCCTGACGACGCCAGACGCTTTTCAGGAGCCGCCCCCCGTGCCGACGCAATCACCCCAGCGACGACTCCCGGCCGGTGCCCTCGTCCCGGGCGGGGCCCGCGTGGGTGGAGGGCGGATCTGGATTCCGTGGCTGTTGGCCCCGCTGTTTGCGCTCGCGCCGATCGCGGGATGTGCGCTCGCTGGCAAGGTGCGGCAGTCGGCCCTCGATTTCCCCGCCGCCGGTCCCGGCGAAGCTCTCTCCGCGCCGACGGTGACGTTTGCCCAGCCGGAGGCCCCGGCCTCCCCCGGGGGGACCACGCCGGTCGTGCCGGTCGTGCCGGTCGTGCCGGCCGGGAACTGACCGAGCCGTCGGCAGAGTCGCTTCGGAACGGATCCCCGGCCATGTTCCTCGTCCATTCACGCTCTACCGGTGGCATCGGTGGCGAAAGCGGACTAGGTTTCAGCGGGGCTTTCCCTCCACCGTGGCTCCGGTGGACAGGCTCCGGGAGAACCCGTGCATGCCGCTGTGGTCCAAAATCGCCCTCTCGGCCCTCTTGCTCGTCCTGGCCGCCGTTGGGATGACGTCGACTCTGCAGGCCTTTGCCGCGAGGCGGGCCATCCTCGAGCAGGCCCGTGCCGGCGCGCATGGGGTGGCGGAGGTGTTGGCCAAGGCGACGGCGTTCGCCGAGGAGGTGCCTCCGGCCGTGGAAGCCGAGATCGGCGAGCAGATGCTCACGCAGGCGAGGCTGCTGGCCCAACTCGTGGCCGTGGCCGAGGGGGCCGGGGTGCCCCGCGAGGATCTCCTTGCCAGACTCCGCGGGGTCGCGGGCCCAGGGCAAACCGAGTTCCTGGCCACCGACGACGGCGGGGTGGCCATCTATGAGACCGACCCGGCCGGCGAGGGATTCCGGTTCACCCCGGATGCCTCAACCCAACCCCAGGCCCATGTCTTCCACCGGCTCCTCGCCGGCGAGACGCCGAGCGTGATCCAGGAGTCGCGCCGGCGGGAGCTCGACGATCGGGTCTTCAAGTATGTCGGCGTGCCGGGAGTCGATGGCTCCCGGATCATCCAGGTGGGGATGCCGGCGACGTTCCTGGAGCGGCTCGACACGGCCCTCGGCCTCCGCCGCCTCGTGGGAGAGGTGGTCGTCGGTGATGTCCGCGAGGTGCGAATCCTCGACGCCCGCTCGAGTCCCTTGGTGACCCGGATCGTCGATGCCAATGGGAATCCGACGGAGTCGGCGCCGCCCCTCGATCAGGACGACGCCCGGATCGTGCGCGAATCGATCGCCAGCGGGCGACCGGCCGGCCGGGTGGAGGGGGCGATGGTCCGTGTGGCCGCGCCGGTGCTCCGGGCCGACGGCGCCACCGGCGGAGCGGTGCTTGTGGGGCTTGCCACTCGCGCCGGGGGCGATCTGTGGCGATGGGAACTGCTCGCGGGGCTGCTCTCGTCGCTCCTCGTCGGCCTCCCGGCGCTCCTTGTGGGACGCTGGCTGGCGCGATCGACCACCAAGTCGGTGCGGCTGTCGACCGCGGTGGCTGAATCGATTGCCGCCGGCGATCTGAGCGGGACGGTGCCTCCGGGTGGGGATGACGAGGCGGGGCGCCTCCTCGACGGGGTGGGGCGGATGTCGGCCGCGCTCCGGGAGACCGTCAGCCGGATCCAGGCCGCCGGAACGAGGGTCACGGAAGTCGAGAGCGACGTCTCGGTGGCGCTGGCCCGGCAGGAACGGATCGTGCGGGGATTCAGCGGGTCGGTCGCCGATATTTCCGGGTCCGCGTCGCAGATTTCGTCCAACGCCGAGCAGTTACTCGATGCCACGGGGACGGTCACCCTCGCGGCCCGCGAGGCCGCGAGAGTGGCCGACGACGGGCGCCACGGCCTGGAGCGGATGTCGGAATCGATGCGCCAACTCGACGAAGTGATGAACGCCTTCACGAGGAAGCTCGCGACGATCCGCCAGCGGGCCGGCGGGATCAACGCCGTGGTGACCACGATCGCGAAGGTGGCCGACCAGACGAATCTCCTCTCGGTCAACGCCACCATTGAAGCGGAGAAGGCGGGGGAGGCCGGCCGCGGCTTCCGGATCGTGGCCCAGGAAATCCGCCGCCTCGCCGATCAGACGGCGCTGGCCACGAAGGACATTGAGCGGATGGTGCGCGACATGCAGTCGGCCGTCGCCAGTGGCACGATGGAAATGGACCGCTTCCGGAACGAGGTCAGCACGCGGATCCAGCAGGTCACCGAGGTGAGCCGGCAACTGGCAGGGATCGTGGCGCCGGTGCAGTCGGTGAC
>CANGGC010000377.1 GCA_947453125.1 Planctomycetaceae bacterium
CTCGAGCGCTACCAGTCGTCGGTGCGCGAGGTGGTGAAGAAGCTCCCGGCCCGCATGGGGGCCGACGTGGCGATGGTCGATCCCGATGCCCATCTCGCCGAAGGCGGGGGTGAGGGGCAGCCCAGTGGCCCTCCCGGCGGCATGGCGATGATGATGAATCGGATGATGCAGCCGGGCGGGGGGGCGCCGGGGATGGCGGCGCGTCGATCGACGGCGATTGTCGAATGGAATCCCGCCGACCAGCAGCGTCTCTATGAGTCCTTCCACTGGGAAAAACCGCCGAAGACGAAGCAGATGCTCCTCGCCCAGGAGGAGCTCCGCGTCTACGGCCTGCTGTGTGATCAGATCGCCGCCATGAACCAGGGGGCCGGAGGAACCTACGACGCCGCGATTCCTCACGTTGAGCAGCTCGCCGTCGGCTATCCGGCCTGCGAGGACGAGCCCGCTTTCTCGACCGTCGGGCGGATGCATGAGCCCGGCGCTGAAGGGGCCGGAGGGATGGGCATGGGCATGGGGATGGGGATGGGAGGGAGTCGGGGCATGATGATGCCCTCCTCGGGGAGCGATGGCGACGCCGGTGCAGCTGGCGCCGGCGGCCAGGTCAAGCCGCAGCATCCCCGTTTCATGCCGAAGGAAGGGCAGCAGGGGATGACGCGGGGGATGTCGATGATGCCTCCGACGGGAGGGGGAGACTCCGAGGGGGGAGCTCCCGCCGCAGCGCAGGGCCCCGGCACCACCGACGAGGCCTTCCTCACCTGGATCTACGTCGACGCCGACGGCAAGCCGCTCAAGGGGGAAGAGGTGGCGACGTCGCCGTCGGCCCTCATGACCCACCTCATGCCGTTCACGATCCGGGCCACGATCGATCAGCGCAAACTCGATGCCTTCCTCATCCGGCTGGCCACCTCGGCCGTGCCGATCGATATCCGTCAGGTGCGTCTCAATCCCCCCGCAGCCGCTGCCGGCATGCCCGGCATGGGTGGGCCAGCGGGGGGAATGATGGGGCCTCCGGGCGGGGGCGGCGGTCGTCCGCCGGCCGGTGGACCGCCGGGGGGCGGCATGAGTGGCCCACCCAACCGGGGCATGATGTCGCGGCCTCCGATGGGGGGCGGCGGTGAGGATGGCCCGATGGCGGGGATGGCTGGAGCTGGCTCGATGGTCCGCCCCCATGACATCGTCCTCGAGATCCGCGGAACAATCGCGCTGGCCACGCTGCCGAATCCGGAGGCCTTGGGGCTGGCAGCGGAAGGTGCTGCGGATGCCGGGGCTGCCGCCGATGCGGCCGAACCGGTGCCCACCGCCGTCGACGAGCCCGCTGTGCCCGAAGCCGATCCCGCCGCCGCCGAGCCTGCGGCTGCGGCCGATGGGGCAGCCGATCCCGCCGCTCCGGAGGCCGGTGACGCGGCAGTGCCGGCAGCCGACGCGGCCGTGCCCGGCGACGATCCGCCGGCGCCCGTGGAAGGAGCGGCGCCGGAAGGCGACACTCCTCCTCCGGCCGAACCGCCACCGCCAGCCGAGCCGGCCGTTTGATCCAGATCCACGTTTGATCCCAAGCCCAGCGCCGAAACCAGAACGAAAACCAGAACCAAGCCCACGTCCAGACCGACCCTAGGAGGGTGATGCCATGAAAAAGCCAAGCATCAATTTGAGCAAGGAATCGATTGTCGACTTCTTCCTCAATCACGGTGAGAAACTCGTGGTGGGGCTGTTCGGGGCGTTGGCCTGCACCCTCGTATGGGGTGGGATCGACGCGGTGCGGACGAAGCCGGCCAAGCGAGAGCAACTCCCGACGGTGATCGTCGAGCATGCCGGGCGGACGATAAAGCACATCGCCGACTCGAAGGGCCCGCCCGCCGAGACGACCAAGCGGCCGAGCTTGGCCAAGCTGGTCGAGCCGTGGCGCGAAAACGTCGTCGCCGCGCCGGCTGTGCCCCGGATCTTCAACACTCCGCTCTCCGACGAGAAGGCGAAGCGGAGTGCTCCGGAAGTGCTGCCGCTGGTCGATCTCCGTGTCCGTCCGGGCTGGGCGGTGATCGCCGTCGCCCAGGATCCCAATCAGGGGATGATGATGCAGCCGGATACGAAAGAGAACGACGACGGCAAGGACAAGAACAAGAAAAAGCAGAAGGGAACCAAGGGGGCCGACGCGGGTGATGTGACTCTCGGAGTTCCCCCGGGCTCACAGAAGACGGGGAGGAGCAAGTTCCAAATGGGCGGGCCGATGGGGCCGATGGGGCCGGGCGGGCCGATGATGGGTGGCGAGGGGGGCCCGATGATGCCGTTCGCATCGCCAGTGATGCCGGGGAAAATCATCCCTTACTGCCTCGTCACGGCGCTCGTACCAGCCAACGCCCAGCAGGAGGCCTTTATGCGGGCCTTCGCCTCCAGTGGCCTCCAGACCCAGGCCGACATCCCGCTGTGGAGCGACTACCGCATCGAACGGGCCGAGGTGCCGGCGGGCACGGCCGCCGATGCCGAGCTGACCTGGACCCGTCTCGACCTCAACAAGGTGGCTAAGTCGGCTGAGGACTGGAACGGCATCCAGCCGGAGATCGCTCCCCCCGACCTGCAACTCGATCCCTCGCAGATCGTGCCGATGGACGAAAATGCCGTCCAGGTGGTGCCGTATGTCTTTCCGCTCCCGCGCCTGGCAGGGGACCCGTGGGGGACCGAATCACTTCATCCATGGGTGGTCGAGCAGCTGCGGAAGCGGCAGATCGAGCAGGAGAAGTGGGAGGCTTTCGCCCTTGAAGAAGCGGAGAGGGCATCGAAGCCGAACATCCTCGGTGGCCCGGGCGCTGGCACCGGAGCGCCGATGGGCCCGGGGGCCGGCATGGGCTCGGGGATGGGGCGGGGCATGATGCCACCGGGGGGAAGCCGAGGGATGATGCCGCCGGGAATGATGCCGGGCGGGCCGATGGGGCGCGGGGCTGGCGGCGGCGACTCCGATGGCCCGCCGACCGGCGGCGCCGGGTCGCGCGGGATGCGCTTGCCGCCGTCGGGCATGTCGTCGCGGATGGGCGGCCCCGGCGGGATGATGCCGCCAGGGATGATGCCTCCGGGCGGTGGACCTGGAGGCATGATGGGCGGCGGCATGGGTGGGATGATGGGCGGCGAAGGTGGCATGGGAATGGGGATGGAGATGAAGCTCCCCGAATACCGGATGTTTCGCTTCGTCGACACGACCGTGGAGCCGGGCAAGACCTACCGCTACCGGGTGCAAATCTCGGTGCGGAATCCCAACTACGGGCTGCCAGCGCAGTACCTCGCCCAGGCCGATCTCGCCGACAAGGCGATCCTCGCCGCGAAGAAGTCTGAGCCGAGCCCGCTTGCTCATGTGCCCGACAAGACGGGGCTCCTCGTCCGCTCGCTCCGCAAGGGGGAGGCGCGGAAGTCGAAGTCCGGCTACGAGGTCCTCGTCCTCGCGGAGAACCCGGAGACGGGCAACTATTCGCTCAAGAGCCTGACGACGGAATTGGGAGCGTTTGCCAACTTCGACAAGAAGCTGGCCAAGGGACCCGACGCGAAAACTGCCGAGAGCGTGACGACCAATAGCCTCCTCGTCGATGCCCGCGGCCGGGTGGAGGATGGCGACGCGAAGAAGGGGGGAACGACCGGCCCCTCGGAGCCGCTCGAGCTCCTCTTCCTCCGTGAGGATGGAACGTTCTCCGTCGCGTCGGCAGCCGACTCGCAGCGTGACTACGAACGCTATGCCCAGACGCTCCCGACGGCCGACGACGGGAAGAAGAAAGACAAGGATGGCGAGGGGGGCGGTTCGTCGCTCTTTCCCAGTGGTGGCGGCCTTTTCGGCCCTCCGGGGGGCGGTGCCGGGACTCCTCCGGGTGGACCTGGTGGCTCGCGGGGGAGCACGCCGCCGAGCGGAAGGCCGGGTGGAGTACAGGCGCCGGGCGGTTGATCGCCGGCGGGTGGTGTTGATCGGTCAGGGTCTGAAATCTGTCTGTGACGAGAGCCTTCGGAGAAGCGTTGCCATGTTCCGCCCCTCGAGCTTGTTCGCCCGTGCCGGTGCCACGCCGCGTCCTCTGAGCC
>CANGGC010000378.1 GCA_947453125.1 Planctomycetaceae bacterium
CCGCGACGCCGGCATGGAGAGCGTGTTTGCCGGCCTGACGACCGCGGAGGAGGTGATCCGCGAGACGATCCTCGATGCCTGACCAGCGTTTTCTTCCGATCCGACCGAGCCCTGCTTCTTTTTCCACTGCTTGTTGAAAGCCTGACGCCAACACCTTCCTCGCAGGAAGCCCACGACCATGCCTACGTTTCAGTTTGAAGCGATCGACGCCGCGACGGGGAAGGAAATCCGCGACAAGGTGGAGGCTCCGACGGAGGCCGAAGCCCAGGCGACGATCCGCGCCATGGGCTACATGGTCACCAAGCTCAAGGCGCAGAAGCAGCAGCAGGCGGCGGCCGCTGCCGGCAAGCGGAAGCCGGGGCGGACATTCGCGATCGGCGGCGTGAAGAGCCGCGATCTGACGCTCTTCACGCGCCAGCTCTCGATCCTCCAAGACGCCGGCCTGCCGATCCTCCGCAGCCTCAAAGTCCTCGCCAATATGCAGAAGCCGGGGCGGCTGAAAAACAGCCTCCTGGATGTCTGCGACGAGATCGAGGGTGGATCGACGCTCTCGGAGGCGATGAGCAAGAGCCCGAAGGCCTTCGACCGCCTCTATTGCAACATGATCCGGGCCGGCGAGGCGGGCGGTGCGCTCGAAGTCATCCTCCGCCGCTTGTCGGAGTTCATGGAGCGCGCCCAGTCGCTCAAGCGGAAGGTGAAGGGGGCGATGGTCTATCCGGCCGTCGTCGTGAGCGTGGCCGTCGGCATCCTCTGCTTCATCATGATCAAGATCGTGCCGCAGTTCAAAAAGATCTTCGACGACTTCGGCAGCACGCTCCCGCCGATGACGCAGATCCTCATCGACATCTCCAACTGGGTGGTGAACTACTGGTATCTGATCCCGGCGATCCCGTTCGGCTTCCGGTTGATCATCAAGGGGATTTGCCTGATCTCGTATGGCCGATTCGGCTGGGATCTTTTCGTCCTCAAGGCCCCGATCTTCGGGCAGCTGGTCGAGAAGAACATCATGTCGCGGTCGTCGCGAACCCTCGGCACGCTCCTCGCTTCGGGCGTGCCGATCCTCGAGGCCCTCAACATCACGAAGGAGACCTCGGGCAACATGATGTTCGAGAAGCTCTTTCAGAAGGTGTCGGACTCGATCCGCGACGGTAACGCGATCGCCAAGCCGCTGAAGGAGTTTTCCGTCCCGCCGTTCAACATCGTGGCGATGCTCTTCTGGACGCTCTTCTGCCCCGGCATCGGCGCCCTGCTCTATCTCACGAAGTACAAGAAGCCGGTCGTCGACGATCTCGTCGTCAACATGGTGGACGTGGGCGAGGAGTCGGGCGAGCTCGACACGATGCTCTACAAGGTGGCCGACACCTACGACGAGGAAGTGGCGGTGCTCACCGAGAGCCTCACGAGCCTCATGGAGCCGCTGCTGATCGTGTTTCTCGGCGGCGCCGTCGGCTTCATCGTCATCGCCTTGTTCATGCCGCTCATCAAGCTGATCACCGACCTGTCGTAACGGAGCCCGTCGAACGGGAGAGAGTCATGGTCCGTAGAAACTTCGGCGGCCTGTCGGCCGCGAGAGCCCGTGGCGGCTTCACGCTCGTGGAGCTGCTCGTGGTGATCATCATCATCGCGATCCTCGCGGCGATCGCGGTGCCGGCGGTGATGCGGGCGACAGCGACGGCGCAGAACGCCCGCATCAAGACTGAGATCGACATGCTCCACATGGCGATTCAGCAGTACAAGAATGAGTATGGGAGCTTTCCGCCGTGCGCGGATGTCCCGAGCGGTGCGATCCTCAAGCACGTTTCCCGGATCTTCCCGCGGATGCCGGTGGCGAACATGAGTCTGGCGTTGCCGACGGCGATGCAGCCCAACACGGCGATCTACCTCTGGCTTTCGGGCTACAACACCGACGATCCGACAAACCCCTTCGTCGGGGCCGCGAAGAAGATGTTCGACTTCGACACGAGCCGTGTCACTAACAACCAGTTTGCCGCGCCTTCCAAGCCCAGCAGCCCTTACATCTACATCGACTCGGCCCATTATCCCGTCTACGACAGCACGGCCACCTCCCCGGCCGGACCTTTCGGTGGCATCTACTACTCGCACCGCGCGGCGACGAAGGCGGTTCCCAACTTCGTCACGCCGACCCAGCCCTACGCCAATGCCGACTCCTTCCAGATCCTCTCCGCAGGCAGGGATGAAAAGTTCGGCAACGACGACGATCTCTCGAACTTCTGGCCCGGCACGCGCAAGGATTATCTCGACAGCCTGAAGTGAGCCCCGCCCCGGAGCGACCGCTCCGCGAGGATTTTCATGCACGCTTTCCGCCACAGCCGTCGCCCCGCTTCGCCCGCTCTCCCGGGCGTTCGGCGGGCTTTCACGCTCGTCGAGCTGATGGTGGTGATCGTGATCCTCTCGATCCTGGCGAGCCTCATGCTCTCGGGGCTCAACGGCGCCCGACAGCGGGCGAAGATCGACAAGACGCGGAGCACGATCCGCAAGCTCCACGAGATCGTGATGCCGCTCTACGAGGGCTATGTCGAGAAGCGAATCACGCCTGCATTCGACCCGCTCACGGGTCTCCCCATTGCCAACAAGACGAGGGTTGCCCAAGTCCAGGTCTACGCCAAGCGATTCATCATGGCGACCGACCTCCCCGATCTGTGGGACGACGCGTGGTCGGCTTCGGCGGCCAGCTATTCGATGTTTCCGTCGACGTCGAATTTCCAGAGCCCCAACGCCCGCTACCAAGCGATCGGAAACAGCCGTTTGGCAGGCCTTTCCGACCCGACGCTGGCGATGGCCTACGAGAGCGCCGAATGCCTCCAGATGCTCGTCGTGCGTGGCGGCTACAGCCCCGACGCCGTCGAGCAGTTCCGATCCGACGAGATCGGCGACGTCGACGCCGACGGCCTCCCTGAGTTTGTCGATGGCTGGGGGCGGCCGATCTCGTTTATCCGCTGGCCAGCCGGCTTGAGCTCGGCGATCCAGCTCCAAACCCGCTCGGTCAATGATCCCCCCGATCCAATCGATCCCCTCGGCGTCACCGACGCCACCAAGGGATTCCCCGACCTGGCTCTGATCCCGCTCATCTATTCAGGCGGGCCCAACAACTCTCTTGATATCGACAATTCGGCGACGGCCGGAGGCTACGGACTTGTCACGTCTCGCGACGCCCTGGGAGGTGGTTGGCAGAAGAGCGGCTGGATCAACACCAATGCCTCTACCCGCCCTGATCTCCTCACCACGGCTTTGCCCAAGGGAGGGACAAACTGGGCCGGCTCAGTCAAACCGGGCTCCTCCAACGGCATGACCAACGCCCGCGCCGCCAGCGACAACATCACGAATCACGATCTCGTCACGAAGTGATCCCCTTTTCCTTCAGCCCGCGACGTGGCCCCATGCTCAAGCCCCTCCCCAACCGCCGCGCCGGCATGACGCTCGTCGAACTGCTCGTCGTCGTCGCGATCATTGGGCTGCTGGCGGTGACCGTCCTCCCCAACGTGGCGTCGACAACGGAAAACCGGCGGAGTCGCGAGGCGGCCCGCGTGACGTCGACGTTCTTCGCGAAGGCGCAGTCGCGGGCGATCGGTCGCCCCGAGTGGGCCGGCGTGACGGTCCTTCCGCCCCCCACGAACACGGCAGCACTGTTCGCGATCGACCTCTTCCAGGCCAATGTTCCGCAGGTGTATCGGGGGGAGTCGTATGCCGCGACGGCGACGATCAATCCGAATGACACTGGCTTCTCGCGCGGGCTGACCTACTCCGACGGAACAATCCCTGCCCCTCGCAACGTCCAGCTGGGGGATCTGATCCGCTTCGACAGCCGTGGCCCCTGGTACGAGCTCGGCGCGGCAGGCACGAAGATTCAGTTCCGCGGCACCACCGGGATTCAGTCGGCGACCGAGATGGTATCGCAGACGGAGCGCAACACCCCATGGCCGACGACCGGTGCCCCGCACCCCTTCGAGATCCTCCGCCAGCCGGTCCGTAACGGCTCGGCCTTCACGATCCCCGACGGACGCTGTGTC
>CANGGC010000379.1 GCA_947453125.1 Planctomycetaceae bacterium
CCTCGTCTGCCGCATCAACGCCGACCGGGTCGCGCCGCGGGTGCTCGTGCCACCGATGCTGATCCAGCCGCTGTTGGAAAACGCGCTCCACTACGGCGCCCAGACAAGCAGCATGCCGCTGAAAGTGAACGTGCGGGCGAGCGTCAAAGATGACTGGCTCGAGGTCGTCGTGGCCAACTCCGGTCAGTGGGTGGTGCCAGACGCGACGCGGTCGCCGGGGACGGGCGTCCGCTCGCTGCGGAGGCGGCTCGAACTGCTCATCGATAAAAAAGCCACGGTTGATGTTCAGCTCGATCCCGACCTCGACGGCGGCTGGGTGCGGATCGTCATCCGCATGCCTGCGAACGTGAGGACCCCCGCGGTGGATCGGGCCGGCGAGCCGGCGTGACGGTCGACCTTCTGCCCACAAAGACACACAACGCTGGACCCTCACCGATGCTCACCGCCCTGCTTGTCGACGACGAACCGCTCGCGAACGAGCGGATGCGGGGCCTGCTTGCCGACTGCGGCGGGGTCGACTGCATCGGCACCGCCGGCAGCGTGGCGGCAGCGCGAAAAGCGCTGGAGGCGATCGCTCCGGACGTGATCTTTCTCGACATGGAGATGCCCGGGGGCATGGGGCTCGATCTGCTGCCGAGCGTGCCTGAGGGGACGCAGGTGGTGTTTGTCACGGCCTATGAGAAATACGCGCTCGAGGCCTTCGCGGCGGCAGCGCTTGACTATCTCGTCAAGCCGGTCAACCCGGAGCGGCTCTCCGAGACGCTGCGGCGGGTGAAGAGGTTTGCCGACCTGCAGCGGCTCCAGCCAACGGCAGCGAACGAGCCAAGCGAACCAAGCTCCGGAGAAGACGACGATGATGAAAACCCGGTCGCGAGCCCTGCTGGGCCTCGCGGATTAGGGCTCAGCGACACGATCCACTTGCGGATACGCCACTCACGGCTGTCAGCGGCCGTGACCATCGACGACATCTGTTGGATCGAGTCGCTGCAAAACTACACCCGTGTTTGCCTGAGGAATCCGGGGCGCCTCCACCTCTTCAGGCGACGGCTGGGGGAGTGGGAGGTCGACCTGCCCGCTGGCTTGTTTGCCCGGCTGGGGAGGTCGTTGCTCGTGCGCACCGACGCGATCGCGGAAACCGAGTTTAAGTCGCGCAATGAAAAGGTCTTGAAGTTTGGGGCGGGCATCGAGCCGCTCGTCATCGGCCGGCTCGCCGCGATGCGGCTGAGGGACATCCTCGACGGCGAGGGGGAAGAGGCACCTTGACCTGAGAAGGGGGGGCCGCTGCCGCGCGGCTGGCGATCAGCGCTGGGGCGCGTCCAGCCAGTTTGGACGGGGCGTGCGTCACTTCCCCCCCTTGCCTCCCGGTATTCATGCCCGCCCCGCCGTTGCTTGACAGCCGGCTCGTCGACAGCGACCATGATACGTGAACATCCGTATCTTTCCGGGGAGCTTTCCGATGACCGCCGAGGCCCTTCGCGATTGGATGCAGCGCCGGCCCTTTCAGCCGTTTCGCATCACGATGTCGAGCGGCGAGGCCTACGAAATCAGGCATCCCGAGATGGCCTTCCTCACCCGGGCTGAAATCATCATCGGCCTGGGGGAACGGGGCGGAATCCCTTCCCGCCACCGCACGGTATCGCTCCTCCACGTGACGGCCGCCGAGCCGATCGACTCCTCCGCCGCAGCCTGATCCGTCTTGCTCGCCGTGGCAGCCTTGCCGCAAACGCGGCCGTGTCCTACATCGTGATACATGGAAACAACACTCACCGTCAGGCTTCCTTCGGATCTGAAACAGCAACTCGACGCCTTGAGTCGGCGGACGCACCGTTCCGCGAGTGAGCTGGTGCGAGAGTCGCTCCGGTGCTTCATCGCCAGCGACCGGATCGCCGCGGTCCGAAAGACGACAATGCCACTCGCCGAGGCTCAGGGCTTCGTCACCGACGAAGACATCTTCAAGGCCGTCTCGTGAGGGTGGTCCTCGACACGAACGTGTTGTCGGCAACCATTTCCCGCTCTTTACGCCACCAGCCGACTCACCGCTGTCGCGGACGTGATGACGGGAATGCCGCGAAACGCCTATCCCGCAGACGTTCCCAATCATAGGCGAGAGACGGGGTGGACTCCCCCAGCGGCCCAGCGGCCGCGGCGGCCCAGGAAGCGGGGCAGCGGTAGCAGCGGGGCGCTTTGCCTCGGGCCAAAACGCCGTTTCCGACCGGCCGTTGGCGGGGCTCGGCCCCGGAAGCCGTGGGCTCTCCCGGCCGGTACCTTGTCGGCCGGGGTTTTCTTGGTTCAATTGGGTGCTTTGAGAATCGCGTGAGTTTCCTCCGGCGGCAGCGTGCGACGCTTCGCGGTGGAATGCCCACCGGGGGGAAAGTCGCTGGAGCGGCCCCGCTTCCGATCGATGGCTCGATCGGGTGGGGCTCGGTCGGAAGTGGCTTTTCTGAAAGCGTGAACAAAGGGCTCGCAATGCGTTCGACCGTCCTCGCCGTGGCAGCGCTTGCGTTCCTGCGGATCGTCATCGGCATGCACTTCTTCCTCGAGGGGATGAGCCATCTCCGCGACCCGTCGTGGTCGAGCGCCGGCTTCCGCCGCGCCGCCGTCGGGCCGCTGGCCGACAAATACCGGGCCGACCTGCCGCAGACCGGCAACTGGACAGGCACCCTCCGGGCCGTCGACGGCCGCGACACCGCCGAGGCCGTTGCCGACTGGAAGCAGAGCGTCGTCGATGGCTGGCAGGGCTTGCTCGCCCGCCGGGAAAAGCTCGTCCCCCTCGCCGCCGATCAAAAGGCCGGCACGAAGGCCGCCCTCGACGCCGCCGCGGCGACCCTCGACGACGCGATCGCCTCCTGGGGGGAGGATCTCGTCGATTACCGGCTCCAGGTGGCCCGCCTGTCCACCACCGAAAACGCCCCCGCCAGCAAGGCAATTCCCTACGCCCGCGACCGGGTGGCGAAGACGCGGAAGGAATTGCTCTCCAAGGAAGCCGGCTGGATGCAGCAGGCGAGCGCCATCGGCGACAAGCTCGAAGGGGAATGGAACGGCCTGCTCTCGGCCGAGCAACTTGCCAAGGTGTCTGCGGCCGACGAGCCGAGCCCCCTGTGGAAAGCCGATCGCTTCGTGAGCTGGTCGCTGGTCACCATCGGGGCCTGTCTTGTCGTCGGATTCCTCGTCAAGTTCAACGCCATGGGGGCCGTCTTCTTCCTCGCCAGCGTCGTCGCCTCCCAGCCATTCTGGGTGGCCGGGGCCCAGTCGACCTACGATCAGTGGGTCGAAATCGCGGCCCTTCTCGTTATGGCCTGCCTGCCGATCGGTGGCTGGAGCGGGCTCGATTACTTCCTCAAATCGTGCTGTGCCTCGTGGTGCGGCCAGAAACCACTCAAGGTGCGCGGATGAACCTGACGGAAGGCCAGAAGCAGATCGGCAAAGAGAACTTCAGCGACGTCGTCGAGATGACACGCCGCGACTTCCTCGGCGGCACCGTCGCCGCGGGGCTCGCGTCGGGGGCCGGCCTCGGCTCGCTCTACTTCGGCTACGGCCGCAGCGTCGGCAACCCGCTGCGGGTTGGAGTCCTCGGCACCGGCGACGAGGGGAGCGTGCTTTTGGGCGCCCACACCCCCGACTACCTCCAGGTGGTCGCGATCGCCGACATCCGCCCCTACAACGTCTTCCGCGCTTTCCACGGCGACGTTTCGAGCCCCAGCGCCAACACCGCCCGGCCGGGGCTGATGGCGAAGTACAAGTGGAAGACCGAGGACGAAGCGCGGAAGAACGTCAAGGTCTACGGTGCCTATCAGGATCTCCTCGCCGACCCCGACATCGAGGCGGTCGTGATCGCGCTCCCCCTCCACCTCCACTCCGTCGCCGCCATCCAGGCGATGCGGGCCGGGAAGCATGTGCTCACCGAGAAGCTCATGGGGCACTCGATCCACGAGTGCAAGGAGATGGGCCGGGTGTCCCGGGAGACGGGAAAGATCCTGGCCACCGGCCACCAGCGGCATTACAGCGTGCTCTA
>CANGGC010000380.1 GCA_947453125.1 Planctomycetaceae bacterium
GCGGCCGCAGAAAAACCTCTGGAGCGAGGCCTATCTCGATTGGGTGAAGCGGTCGATCGCCGCCAACCGCCCCTACGACGAGTGGGTCCACGAAATGCTCACGTCCGACGGCAAGCTGTGGGAAAACCCCGCCGTCGGCTATCAGCTCCGCGACCAGGGAATGCCGCTCCCCTATGTCGACAACACCGTCCGCGTCTTCCTCGGCACACAGATCGGCTGCGCCCAGTGCCACGACCATCCCTTCGACGCTTGGACGCAGCATCAGTTTTACGAACTGGCCGCCTTCACAGCCGGGACGCGCTCCGGCACCGGCGGCAAGCCGGAGAAGCCGGTGCGGAAGGAGATGCGCAAGGGAGCCCGCGCCGACACCGCGGATGCCACGGCGAAGAATGTCCGGGCCCTGATCGCCGAAAGCCGCAAGCGCGCCAATCAGAACGGCACGAAGGTCAACAACGCCTTCACGCAGTTTCTCCAAGCCAACGGCACGGTCGTCAAGTATCGCGACCGCGAGCTGAAGCTCCCCCACGACTACCGGTACGACGATGCCAAGCCGGGGGAGGCCGTCGCGCTGCATGTCCTCTGGGGGGAAGTGCCCCAGGAGGCTCGCAGTCTCGACGGCCGCGCGCAATTCGCCGCCTGGGTCACCGCGCGCGACAATCCCCAATTTGCCCGCACGATCGCCAACCGGATGTGGAAGCTCTGCTTCGGCGTCGGCTTGGTCGAGCCGATCGACGACTTCCGCCCCGACAATCTCCCCTCCCATCCGGAGCTCCTGGATCATCTCGCCGCCGAGATGCTCCGGCTCGACTTCGATCTCCGCGAGTTTGTTCGGATCGTCGTTTCGACCGAGGCCTGGCAGCGGCGGGCAGTCCCCTATGACGCGACGACAGGGGAGGCGTTTTCCTTTGCCGCGCCGAGCCTGCGGCGGCAATCGGCCGAGCAGCTGTGGGATTCGATCCTCACGCTCGTGGCCCACGACCCTTGGGCCTACGAGCGTCCCACGGGCGAAGCCTTCGCGGCAGCGGTGAACCTCGATCTCTCCAGAAACAACCCCGGCCTCGACGCGGCGCACGCCGCCTTCGAGCGCTACGAGGATTCCCAGAGCCCGCGGAAGACGCGCCGGCAGACGATGCAGACCTACGGCTACAAAGGCCAGCTCCTCGCGCGGGCAAGCGAGCTCCCCACGCCGCTCCCCCTCGGGCACTTCCTCCGCCAGTTCGGCCAAGGAGACCGGGAGACGATCGACGGCAACCGGACGGTCGCCACCGTCCCGCAGATCCTGGCGATGTTCAACGGCCCGATCACGCACGCGATGCTCGAGCGGGGCGCGACGGTGGTCGACGAACTGGCCGAGCATGATCCTGCGCAGGCGGTTGATGTCATCTTCCTCTCCGTCCTCTCCCGGCTCCCCGACGAGGAGGATCGGAAGCTCGCCATTGGGGAGATCCGCGGCGCAGCCGATCGCCGCACCGGCTGCGGCAATCTGATCTGGGCACTGCTCAACACGCGCGAGTTCCTCTTCATCCAGTGAGAGATCCCATGAGCCCTGCCAAGACGCTCCCCTGGTTTGATTCCCGTCTCGCCCGCCGCGGCGCCATCGCCCGGATCGCACGCACGGCCCTCGGCGTGACGGCCGTCGACGCGTTCCTCGCCAATCCCCAAAGCGGCTTCGCGGCTGAGCCGCTCCCCTCAGGCACGAACATCATCACGCTCTTCATGCGCGGCGCGATGAGCCACCTCGACACCTTCGATCCCAAGCCGGGCCGCGAAGAGCAGGGGGAGACGGGCGTCATTCAGACGAAGACCCCGGGGATCGTCTTCGGTGAGTCGATGAAGAAGCTCGCTGGCATGACCGACAAACTGGCGATTCTCCGTGCCGTCACGACCCAAACCGGGGCCCACGAGCAGGGGACGTATCTGATGCGGACGAGCTATCCGCAGATCAACTCCATCCGCCATCCGGCCTTCGGCGCCTGGGCGCTCCACGCGGCCGGCCGTCATCCGGGGGATCTCCCCGGCTATGTCCTCGTCGGCAACGGCAACGACCATCCCGGCAGCGGCTTTCTCGATCCGGCCCTCTCGCCGGTGCCGGTGGCCGATCCAAAGGCAGGCCTCGAGAACACGATCCGCCCCGCGTATCTCACCGCCGAGAACTTCGAGCGCCGGCTGTCGCTTGCCGAGAAGGTCGATCGCGACTTCAAGGCCTCCTACGGCGGCAACCAGATCGAGGCCTACGATCGGATGTATGCCGAGGCGGTCAGGCTCCTGGGCAGCGTCGACCTCGAGGCGTTCGATCTCTCCAAGGAGCCGGAAAGCGTCCGCGATCGCTACGGGGCGGGAGTGATCGGCAAGGGCTGCCTCCTCGCGCGCCGGCTCGTCGAGTCGGGGGTGCGGGTTGTGGAGGTGGAGGTCAACGGCTGGGACATGCACCGCGATCTCTTCGAGGAGCTTCCCACGAAGGCCTCCGCGCTCGACAAGGCTTTGGCCACGCTCCTCGACGATCTCACCGATCGGGGCCTGCTCGGCACGACGCTCGTCGTCCTCGCCACGGAGTTTGGCCGGACGCCAAAGATCAACGAGAACGCCGGCCGCGACCACCACCCGGCGGTGTTTTCCTGCGTCCTCGCCGGGGCGGGGGTGAAAGGGGGCGTGGTCCACGGCGCGTCCGACGAGCGCGGCCACTCCCCCGATTCGGGCGCCATCTCCGTTGCCGACTTCAACACCACCGTCGCCGCGGCGGCAGGGCTCCCCTGGGAAAAAGAGTTTCACGCCCCCAACGGCCGCCCCTTCAAGATCGGTGGCGGCGGGACACCGGTCCGCGAGGTCCTCGCGTAGCCCGGGGTAGGGGGGCGGCGTTCCCGCTTTCCACCGGGCGCGGATTGGTTCATAATTCCCAGGCTCGATCGAGCGGCTTTGCATCCGCACAAGCCCTCGCTTGATCGGGCGTCTTTTGACCGACGTCCCGCACTGTCGCGTGGACGTCCACCGCCCACTTTTTCTGGGGATTCGCGACATGCCTGCCCGCACGCCCCTTGACCGTGCCAGTGCCTTCTCGCGCCGCGCCATCCTGTCGATGGCCGTCGCTGCTCTTGCCCTTTCACACCTTGGATTTGGGGGATCGACCTTGACCGCTGCCGACGCCAACAACCCGCGCTGCTTCCTCGACATCACCATTGGCGACAAGCCGGCCGGCCGGGTCGTGATCGAGCTCCAAGCTGACGTGGTGCCGAAGACGGCCGAGAACTTCCGCGCCTTGTGCACCGGCGAGAAGGGCTTTGGCTACAAGGGCTCGTCGTTCCACCGCGTGATCACCGACTTCATGTGCCAGGGTGGCGACTTCACCAACCACAACGGCACCGGCGGGAAGTCCATCTACGGGGCGAAGTTTGCCGACGAGAACTTCAAGCTCAAGCACACCGGCCCGGGCGTTCTCAGCATGGCCAACGCCGGCCCGAACACCAACGGCTCGCAGTTCTTCCTCTGCACCGTCGCCACGCCGTGGCTTGACGGCAAGCACGTCGTCTTCGGCAACGTCGTCGAGGGGATGGACGTCGTCAGGGCGATCGAGAAGGCCGGTTCGGCCAGCGGCAAGACGAGCGCCAAGATCGTGATCACCGACTGCGGCGAGGTGCAGTAAGCAAGGCCTCCACCGTCGCGGAGTGACCGGGCTGCGCCAAGCCGGCCCGGTCACTCCGTCGACTTGCGCTTCGAGGATACGATTGGTCGCTACCCTTGGAGTCCGCGCCGTGGACTTACTCCCCTATCCTCGACGCACCGAGCGTGAATCGATCGAGGCCGATGCCAGGCATGTCG
Organism: Planctomycetaceae bacterium; assembly: GCA_947453125.1. Lineage (GTDB taxonomy): Bacteria > Planctomycetota > Planctomycetia > Pirellulales > UBA1268 > QWOP01. The sequence goes on from CANGGC010000380.1 coordinate 3,814, forward strand.
TCGGCATGACTCCGGAGGAGCGTGCGGAGGTTTTCGTGGGGCTGGAAAGAACCATGGAAGCGATCCTCGCCCACCTTTCCCCCGACGAGCGCCGTCGCCGTCGGGAGGCATCCCGGATGCTCGATCCCCGCCCCACTCCCTGGTGGAAAAACCTCCGCCGCTCCGCCTGGCCAGACGCCGATGCAGCCGACTGATCTCC
>CANGGC010000381.1 GCA_947453125.1 Planctomycetaceae bacterium
GACATCGCCATCGAGAGGGCGCCGCGGGCGGGCCGCGTCGAGCCCTCGAGCGACAGCTCCCCAACGACGGCATAGTCGTTGAATCGCTCCGAGGAGAATTGCCCGCTCCCGGCGAGAATCCCGAGCGTGATCGGGAGATCGAACGTCGCCGCCTGTTTCGGAAGCTCGGCCGGAGCGAGGTTGACCACCACCCGATCAAGCGGCCGCGTATAGCCGCAATTGACCATCGCCCGTGCCACCCGGTGGGTGCTCTCGCGGATCGCGGCGTCGGGGAGGCCGACGAGAACAGTCGCCGGGAGGGCCCCGGTCGAGACGTCAACTTCGACATCGACCGGCACCGCCTCGATCCCCTGGAGTGAAAAGGTTCGCAGTCGCGCGAGCATGGGAGCTCTCCTGGTGCCGGCCTGGACGGCCGGTGGGTTTTGCAGGTCGGATGGCCTGTGATGCCTGGAAGTGTACGCCCGTACACTCCATGCGCCAAGCCGCTTCCCGGACTTCTTCCCAACCGGGGCGATGGGGTACCTTGACCGTGGCGCTCCAAAGACGGAGCGGTATCCCCTTTCCCCCTGCGGATGTCAGCTTTCATGAGCGAGCAACAGAGCGTGGCTTCGGGTGGACGATTCTTCCCTGGGGCGCTTGTCGCTGTGGCGTGCCTGGCGCTGGTCGCTTCAGGGCTCGCCCGGGGCGACGAGGGGATGTGGCTGTTCAACCAGCCGCCGCTCGAGCGCCTCGAGAAGGAACATGGCTTCAAGCCGACGCCGGAGTGGCTCCTCCATGTCCAGCAGTCGAGCGTCCGCTTCAATTCGGGGGGCTCGGGATCGTTTGTCTCGGCAGACGGTCTCGTCCTCACCAACCATCACGTCGGTGCCGACAGCCTCCAGAAGCTCGGCGACGACACCCACGACTACTACCGCGACGGCTTCGCTGCGGTGACGCGCGACGACGAGCTCCGCTGCCACGACCTCGAGCTCAACGTCCTGATCTCGATCGAGGATGTAAGCAAGCGCGTCCAAGGGGCCGTCGAGCCGGGGATGTCGGCCGACGACGCCTTCGCCGCCCGCCGCAAGGCGATGGCGACGATCGAGCAGGAGTCGCTCGAGAAGACCGGCCTGCGGAGCGACGTTGTCACGCTCTTCCAGGGCGGCGCTTATCACCTCTACAGGGCGAAGAAGTACACCGACGTCCGCCTCGTCTTCGCTCCCGAACGCCAGATCGCCTTCTTCGGCGGCGACGCCGACAACTTCGAGTTTCCCCGCTTCAATCTCGACATGTGCCTGTTCCGGGCCTACGAGGATGGCAAGCCGGCGAAGGTGGAGCACTTCCTCGCCTGGGGCTCCGAGCCGGTCCGCGAAGGGGAACTCGTGTTCGTCTCCGGCCATCCCGGCCACACCGACCGGGCCAACACGATGCGTGAGCTCGTCGCCATGCGTGACCGGCAGATGCCGATGAGCCTGTCGATGCTCCGTCGCCTCGAAGTGATGCTCGGCGTCTATTCGGGGCAGGGGCCCGAAGAGGCCCGTCAGGCCTCGGAGGATCTGTTTGGCGTCCAGAACAGCCGCAAGGCTCGCGAGGGGCTTCTCTCCGGGCTCCTCGATCCGCGCGTCATGGCGCGGAAGGAGGAGGCCGAGCGCCACCTCCGCGAGGAGATGGCCAAGTCAGCAACGACGCGCGGCAAACCGACGCCCTTTGCCCGCATCGAGGATGCCGAGAAGGAGATCGATGCCATCGCCCTGCGCTACAACCTTCTCGAAGGGGGCGCGGCCTTTAACAGCAAGTATTTCTCCACCGCGCGGGCGATCCTCCGGGCTGCCGAAGAGCAGTCGAAGGGGAGCGGCGAGCGGCTCCGGGAGTTTCGCGACTCGGCCCGCGAGTCGATGGAGCTGGGGCTATTCTCCGACGAGCCGGTCTATGACGCCCTCGAGACGGTGAAGCTCGCCGACTCGCTGACGTTTATGGCTGGCGCGCTCGGCGTCGACGATTCCGTCGTCAAGGCGGTGCTCGCCGGCAAGTCGCCGCGCGATCGGGCTGCGGAGCTCGTCAAGGGAACGGGGCTCGGCAAGCGGCCGCTGGAGCCGGGGCACGATCCGGTCCGTGACACGCGTCGCGAGATCTACCAGGCCGGCCTCGACGGCGGCGCCAAGGCGGTGGAGAAGTCGGGCGATCCGATGATCGCGCTTGCGGCCGCGGTCGATGCCGAGGCCCGCCGGCTGCGAAAGATCATCGAGGCGGCCCGCGAGGTGAAGCAGCAGGCCCACGCCGAGATCACGCAGGCGCAGTACGCCATTTCCGGTGACGGCCTCTATCCCGATGCCACCTTCACCCTCCGCCTCGCCTACGGCACGGTGAAGGGCTACGAGCAGGACGGCAAGCGGATCGATCCGATCACCCACTACGCCGGGCTCTTCGACCGGGCGACGCTCAAGAAGGAGACGCCGCCGTTTGATCTCCCCACGCGCTGGCAGACGCAGCGGAAGGAGCTCGAGGCGAACGACGCCTTCCTAAAAGCGCCGTTCAACTTCGTCTCCACCGCCGACATCATCGGCGGCAATTCCGGCAGCCCGGTCGTCAATCGTGACGGCGAGCTTGTCGGGCTGATCTTCGACGGCAACATCCAGTCGCTGATCCTCGACGTCGCCTACGACGACCGGCAGAGCCGGGCTGTCTCGGTCGATGCCGCCGGGATCCTCGCCGCCCTGCGGACGGTGTACAAAGCCGACGAGATTGTCGCCGAGCTGACCGCCGCCCAGCAGCCCCCGCGGGCCCGGGCCGCCGCCGCTGGCGATGCCGGCTGGAAGTCGCTCTTCGACGGCGAGTCGCTTGGCGGCTGGAAGAGCACGTCGTTTGGGGGCGAGGGGGAGATTGCCGTTGAGGATGGCTCGATCCTCATCGGCCGCGGCTCCGACATGAGTGGGATCACGTGGACGAAGGACGTGCCGAAGCAGAATTACGAGGTCGAGCTCGAGGCCCAGCGCGTCGACGGCAACGATTTCTTCTGCGGCCTCACCTTCCCGGTCGGCGACGATCCGTGCAGCTTCATCGTCGGCGGCTGGGGCGGGGGCGTCGTCGGGCTCTCGAGCATCGACGGCCAGGATGCGGCCCACAACAACACGACGACTTACAAGGAGTTTAAGTCGGGCCGCTGGTACACCGTCCGCGTCCGGGTGACGCCGGAGCGGATCGCCTGCTGGATCGACGACGAGCAGGTGGTCGACCAGAAGCTCGCCAACCGGATCGTCTCGATCCGCAACGAAGTCTTCGCCTCGAAGCCGCTCGGGATCGCCACCTATTCCACCGTCGCCCGCGTCAAGAACATCCGGGTGCGGACGGTGGGGCAGGAGGCCGACACGGAGGTGCCGGCCGCTGCCGTGGAGGAATGAGCGACACGGCAGACGATCAGCCGTCGGCCGAGCGGCCATCCGGTGACGAGCGCGCCTGTGACGGCGCTGCTGCCGAGGCTGTCGACACGCCCGCTTCGGTTCCTCCCCCCGACAAACTCCGGCTGCGGATTGCCGGGGAGGCGGGGCGGATGCTCGCCGACCGTGGCGGCGACGCGCGTCGCGCCGGCTTCCGGGCCGCCCGGCGCCTGGGGCGGGGCTGGGTGCCGCCGCAGCATCTCCCCGACTCGAGCGAGATCCGCCGCGTGACCGAGCGAGAGCTCGAGCAGGGCTCCGATGCTCCGGCCGGAAAGCCTGGGCTTCCCGGCGACCGGTTCGACCGGATCGCCGAGCTTGTCCGGGTGCTCGGGGCGGTGAAGCGTGATCCGGTCAAGTATCCGGAGGGGGACGCGCTCGAGCATTCGCTTCAAGTGTTTGCGCGAGTGAGCGAGGAGTGTCCGTGGGACGAGGAGCTGCTCACGGCGGCGCTGGTCCACGACATCGGTCTGGCGATCGATCGCTGCGCCGCGGTGGCCGTGGCACTCGAGGAGCTTGCCGATCTCGTCACCGATCGCACCCGGTGGCTCGTGGAGATGCTGCCGGTGGCGACGGCCCTCCACGCCGGCACGCTCGGGCA
>CANGGC010000382.1 GCA_947453125.1 Planctomycetaceae bacterium
GGAAGCCCCCCGCTGCGGGCCGTCGGCGTCCGCGTCGTCGGGGGGGCCGAGTACCGGGCGACGTCGGTCGTGCTCACCACCGGCACCTTTCTCCAGGCGGTGATGCACACCGGCGAGGCCCAGACCCCCGGGGGAAGGGCAGGGGAGGGGACGACCTCAGGGGTCAGCCGGAGTCTCGCCGAAGCCGGCATCCGCCTCGACCGCTTCAAGACCGGGACCCCATGCCGGCTCTCCGCCCGATCGATCGACACCTCCCGCCTCGAATGTCAGCCGGGCGACCCCGATCCGCAGGCGTTCTCCTTCCTCAGCGAATCCCTCCCCGGCGACCAGATCGACTGCTGGATCACCCGGACGAACCCCGCCGTCCACGCCCTGATCCGCGAGAACCTCCACCGGGCGCCGATGTACAGCGGCCAGATCGAATCGCGTGGGCCGCGCTACTGCCCGAGCATCGAGGACAAGGTGGTGCGGTTCGCCGACCGCGATTCCCATCAGCTGTTCCTCGAGCCGGAGGGGCGGCGGACCACAGAGGTGTATGTCAACGGGATCTCGACGAGCCTGCCGCGCGACGTGCAGGACGCGATGATCCGCCTCGTACCGGGGCTCGAGAATGCCCGGATCATGCGTTACGGCTACGCCGTCGAATACGACTACGCTCCCCCCGACCAACTCACTCCGTCGCTCTCGAGCAAGCGGGTGGCCGGTCTGTTCCTCGCCGGGCAGATCAACGGCACGACCGGCTACGAGGAGGCGGCCGCGCAAGGCGTCGTGGCGGGCGCCAACGCCGCCCTCGCCGCGGCGGGCCGCGAGCCGTTCATCCCCGACCGGGAAGAGAGCTACATCGGCGTGCTCGTCGACGATCTCGTCACCCGCGGGGTCGACGAGCCCTACCGGATGTTCACGAGCCGGGCCGAGCACCGCCTCGCCCTCCGTCACGACAACGCCGATCGTCGCCTCACGCCGGTGGCGGACCGCCTCGGGCTCGCCGAAACGAAACGCGTCGCACGGCTCACCGGGAAACTCGCAGCGATCGAGGCCACCCTGGCGATCCTCGGCACGACGCGACTCGGGGGCATATCGCTCCTCGACATGCTCCGCCGCCCCGACTTTTCCTGGACCGACACCGTGGCGGCCTGTCCTTCCCTGGCCGCAGTGCCGGCGGAGGTGGCGGGCCAAGTGGCCTGCGACATCCGCTACGAGGGATATCTCGGACGGGAGCGCATACGGATTGCAAAGCGTCGGGCCGAGGGGGACCGGCCGATCCCGGAGGGGCTCGACTGGGCCGCCATCCGCCATCTCCGCGCCGAGGCCCGGGAGCAACTCGCCCGGATCCAGCCCCGTTCGCTCGCGCAGGCGGGCCGGGTGAGCGGGATCACCCCCGCCGATCTCGCCCTCGTCCTCGTCCACCTCCAGGGGCGGGGCCGGCGGAGAGACGCAAGCGATCAGGCCTGACACCCATGCCGGAAACGCCACTGATGCGCATCGTCCACATCACCGCCGGGGCAGGGGGGAGGATCTGCGGATCGTGCCTCCACGACAACGCGCTGGTCCGCTCGCTCCGCCGGCGTGGCCGCGACGCGATCCTCCTGCCGGCCTACGTCCCCACCACCACCGACGAGGAAGACGTCGCTGAACGGCGGGTAGTGATGGGGGGAGTGAACATCTGGCTGCAGGAGTTCATCCCCTTCTTCCGCCACACCCCCTGGTTTCTCGACCGGCTCCTCGACGGTCGCCGGCTCCTCACCTGGCTCTCGGGGCGGACGTCGCAAACCAAGCCGGAGGATCTCGGCACGATCACCGTCTCGGCGTTGGAAGGGGAGGCCGGACACCAGCGCAAGGAGATTGAGAAGCTCGCCCGTCTCCTCCGCGACGAGTTCGAGCCCGATGTTGTCCATCTCTCCAACATCCTCCTCCTCGGACTCGCCCGACCGATCCACGCGGCGACCGGCGCGGCGATCATCACGAGCCTTTCCGGCGAGGACATCTTCATCGGCCAGCTCCCCGCTCCCCACCGCGATCGGGTCCTCCGCCTCCTCCGCGAGCGCTCTGCCGACGTCGACCGGTTCGTCGCTTTGAACCAAGCGTTCGCCGACCAAATGGCCCCGGTGCTCGGGGTCGCTCCCGAGAAGATCGCCGTCGTGCCCCACGGCGTCGATTCCGACGGCTACCCCGCCACGCCCCCCGATCTCGCGGCCAGACGGCGGGCCCGTGATGGCCGGCTCCGCATCGGCTCCCTCGCCCGGGCCTGTCCGGAAAAGGGGCTCGACGTTCTCATCCGGGCCGTGGCCCAGCTGGCGGCAACGCACGACGTGACCCTCGTCGCGGCCGGGGCCGAGATCGAGGCGGAGCGCCCCTACCTCGAGCGATGCAAGCGACTCGCCGCCGATCTCGGCCTCGCCGACCGCTTCGAATGGCGCGGGCAGGTCGATCGGGCCGGAAAGCTGGCCCTCCTCAGCGAGGTCGACCTGTTCGCGATGCCGACGACGCACCCCGAGGCGAAGGGGATTCCGGTCCTCGAAGCCTTCACCGCAGGCCTTCCCGTCATCGCCTCCGATCACGGGGCGTTCCCGGAGTATCTCGGCCGCGATCCTGCCACCAGGCTCGGCCTGCTCTGCACGCCCGGCGACCCGGCAGCCTTCCACGCGGCGCTGCTCATGCTCGCCGACGATCCGGGATTGCTTGAGCGAATGGGACGCGACGCCTTCGCCGCAGCCCGGGAGCGTTTCACCCCCGACGCGATGGCCGCGGGCCACGAGCAGCTCTACGCCGCCGCGCTCGCCGCGCGGCCGCGATGACCGGTGACGATCGGTGTCACCGCCTCGTCACTTCCACTGCCACAGATCCCCCTCGGCAAGGACGCTCCGGGGGGCGTCGCTTTCGAGCCACGCCCGGGCAGCCGCGTCGCCACGGAGGAAGGCGTCAAAGAAAGCCGTGGAGAGGGCGACGACGACGCGGTGGTGATTCGGGTCGCGGGGGCGTTTGCTCCCCGGCAGGACGCGGTCACCGAAGGCCTGATGCTCCCCTTGAAAGAGGACGAGCTCGTATTTTTCCCCCGGTGGCAAGCTCGCAAACACCTCTCGGCGCGACTCCGGCGTGGCATTCCCGACCGGGGAATCGTCCTCCGTGCCCGTCATGATCATCCACGGGATCGCGACGCCACCGAAGGCGCTTTGGCCATCGCCGATCCGGGGAAGCGACGGGCTCATGAGGAGCGCCGCGCCGATCCGCCGATCGGTGAATGGCATTCTTCGGTCAGCCGTCCTTTGCCCGGTCACCCCCTGGGCGGTGACGGCGCCGAAGGAGTGGCCGGCGATGCCGACCCGGGCAGGATCGAGCCGGCCATCAAGGGGCCCGCCCGGCTCACCGTTCCACGCTTCGAGCCGATCGAGGACGGCCGGCACGTCGCGGTAGCGATCGAGCGTCGTCGCGAGATTGATCGCCTTCCGCAGCGCCGGGAGGCGTTCCGGGAAGGGGAGATCGCGCCACACGGCCTCGTCGCTGCCGGCGTGCTGGAGGAAGACGACGCAAAAGCCCCGCGCCGACCAGTGGCGACCGAGGTAGGCATTGCCGTCACGGGCCCCGCCGAGACCGTGGCTGAAGAGGATCACCGGCGCCGGTCGGTCGTGGCTGGGGAGCCAGACGCGCACGGGGATCGTGCGTTCGCGCCCCTCGTCAACCACGTCGAGATCGAGCGGCGCCGGAAGGGCAGGGGGCGATTCGATCGCGAGGGGATCGTAGGACGGATCAGCCGCGCGCGCCATCGTCACCGCTCCCACCAAACAAGCGATCGGGATGAGGAGCCGCGGCAAAGGCATGGCCGGTCCTCAAGCGTGATCACCGCCATCGTCCGGGCCATCACCCTTGCCGGCGAGTTCGTCACCATGCCCGCCGTGCTTCCCTGGGAAAGCCATCGACGCCGCGACGCTCGTGCCGATCAGGCCGACGACGATGAGGAGCGAGAGCCACGGCGGCACGAGGTGCCCCTCGCCGTGGGCGTCCCAGCCCCA
>CANGGC010000383.1 GCA_947453125.1 Planctomycetaceae bacterium
GTCGCCCGGGAAGGGGGCTGGTGCCCTGGCCGGGGATGGTGGAGCCGGGATGCCGGGAGCTTCCGCGGCCAATCCGATGCCGTTGGGAATGCCTTGTGGCGGTGATCCTTCGCAACTGCCGCCGGCCTTCCTCGCCGGGATGACGGCACCGACCTACGGCTATCCGATCACCGGGACGCCGATCGGTCTCCCCGGCCCGGCCCACATCCCGCTCGGGGTGCCAGCCGGTCTGCGGAAGCACACGATCACCAATCACACCAAGCACCACATCCCGCCGCCGACGAGCGAACTCAAGCTCCACGTCCAGCAGTATCCGGGCTTGAGCTATCCCAAGCCGGCCCACCGGGCCTACATCGCGGAGCGGTCGGACGTGCCGAACATCCGGCTCCGTCAGCCCGACGAGGATCGTCTCCGGGTCGTCGGCAACGGCGGTCCCGATCCCGACACCGCCGCCGGCGAGTGCCCGCCGGCCCCGGAAGACTTCATCCCCTGAATCACGACGGCCAATCCCTGGACCGGTCGACTGACCGGTCCAGGGAAGGTCGCCGGGAAGAACTTTCCCGGTGGTCGTGGGTGCCAGGCTCGAAGTTCAGTGTCGATCGTTCCGTCCGTTCTTTCCCCCTCGTCGTGTTGATTCCATGAACACCCACCGCTCAACCGGATGCACGGCCGGATCGACGACGCGGTGGAACCCTGCCAGGATGTTGTCCCGGGGGGCTGTCCGGTCAGGGACCGTGCTGCGGGTTGTCCGAGGGCTGCTGGCGACCGCCTGCTTCACCGGAATCGCGTTGCCGCTGCAGGGTGGCGACGCGGGGCCGGAGGAGCCGGTGGATTCACTCGCCAGCCGACTCTTGCCGGGAGCGATTGGCGCCCAAGGACACCCGCAGGCCGGTCCCTTTCCGGAGGCCTCTCTGGCTGCAGCTCTCCAGCCGGTCTCGATTCAGGGGCCGAAGGGGATGACGGTTTCCGTCGAGACTTTCGCTGGTTGGTCGCCCCCCGCCGCGGCGCCGTTTCGGACGTCGCTTCTGGTGGGGAGCACCTACCGGGTGCGTCTCGGCGGGGTGCCGGGCTACGAGGGGCTCGAGGTCTATCCGACGATCCGCATCCTCGCCCGACTCGCTACGCCGCCGGGAATGGATCATCGCTTCCCGGTCGAGTTGGTAATCGACGAGAACGACTTCGTTCAGGCTCTCGACGGGGCCCACGTCGAACGGATCGTCTATATGGCGTGCGACCCGGACGTCGCCGACATCTCCGCAGCCAACTCCTTCGACGTCCGGCCGTGCGACGATCCCCGCGAGATCGCCGCCACGCTCGGGGCCCCGGTCGCCGAGATCGTCCTGGGCAATCGGCTGCCCGCCCCGGGAGTGGTGCCATGAGGTCATCCCAGCCACGTGCTCACCGTCCCGGCCAGACCATCCGCTGGCTGGCCGTCGCCGCCGGCGCCGTCCTGCTGGCGTCGTGCCGCTCGATGTCGCTCACGGCGCCGGTTGCCGCCGTGACGCCGCTCCCTGCCGTCATCGCCTCGGCTGCCGTCGCACATCCTTTCGACGCAGAAGAATCTGCGGCCGTGCCCCAGGCTGAGGATCGTGCCGCTGCCGCGGCTGCCTCCGAACTGCCCCGCGTCGCGCCGACGATCCAGGATGGCGAGGTGCACTCAACCGGACTCGAACTCCCCTCCCCTTCCCTGCCCCGTCTCGGCAAAGCCGGTGGGGCCACGCCGCTGCCAGCCGATGCCACCGCGATCAGTGGCGGCTCCTGCCAGGGGCCGGGCTGTCAACAGCACGCCGGCCATGGCATTCGTGGGGGCGGCTGCGGTTCGCCGCGCTGTCGGCTTCACGCTTGCCGGATACTTGGAGCCCATGCCTCCGGTGGTTGCCAGGGGGGGGAATGCCAGGCCGGCTGCGGCGCCCCGATCGTTCCCACGATCGCCATCCCGGTCATCGGGCCGTGCCTGGTCTGTGACGGCGGCGATCACGGCAAGCCGGCCGTGCCCCGCGGCCGGACACGCCTGGACAACCTCACCTCCGGCGACACGGTCGCCCGCTACCGCGCCGACGGGCCCGGCCCAGCGCCTGAGGACGAGGCCTGCCTGGAAGCGGAGAGTTGCGTCGTCGCCTCCAATTGCACCTGTGTCTACTCGCCGCGTTTCTCGTCGGTCCGTCGGGTGATCCGTCCGTTCGAGGACGCCGTCCCCACCGGTCCGCGCGGCGTCGCTCTCGACACCATCGCCGCGTCGGGCGCGGTCGGCCAGACGGTGCGCGACAAGACCCAGCAGATCCAGATCGTCGCCGCCCGGCTCGCCCAGCCAGGCATCGCCATCGAAGACCGGATTCCCGTGCTGGCCGTCGACAAGGTGCAGCCGCCAGTGCTCAAGGAAGGGGTCGACGGCCCGGTCGCCGTCGCCCTCGACCTCCCCGCCGAGAAGGTCCACAACGTCCAGGCTCCGCGGCTGGCGCGGAAGATCGACGTGCCGCTGGCCTGGATGTGTGTCTCGGGGGCCCAGGTGACCGTCAATGGAGAGGCCGCCGACGTGCTCGCCGTCGACCATGGCGTGGCCACGCTCCGCCTGGAGTCTCCGGGCCGCTGCGAGCTCACCCTCTCCAAGCGGGCCGGCAGCGACACCGCCCGCCCCGGCGAAGAACTCGATTTCACGATCTTCCTCCTCAACTCCGGCGACCGTCCCCTCACCGACATCACGCTCGTCGATGCCGTCCCGGGCCGGTTGGCCGTGATCGATGGAAGCCCGGTGTCGAATCTCCCGGCTGAGATCTCAACTTCGAAGGGGGATGACGGCGCCACGCTCCTCTCCTGGACCTTCAAGGGGACGCTCGCTCCGGGCCAGGGTGGCTTCGTACGGTTCCGCACGATCGTCCACTGATCGGCTGATCGCCGGCGAGGGGCTGCCGGGCCGCCCGCTTTCTTCGGCGTTGGCGTCGGCGTCCACGTCGCTGCGGCCGTCGGCGGGGAGGGTTTTCCCCCGCTCCGCGAGGCGAAATCCGATGCGCCGATCGCGGTTTCCCCCCTGCGGCCCTCCGTCTGGCCGCCACTCGCGGAAAACCGCGTTGCCGGGTCGGATTGCCCCGTGCCGCCCGAGCCCGTTACGATCGACAGTTCGTCCGCACGGCCAATCAACACCTGCTCCCCTCGGGAGCGAATCCCCTCGAGGTCTCCATGTTTTTCCCGATGGCCCGTTCCCGTCGCGCCGGTCAGGCGCTCCTCTGCGCCGCGGGGATCATCCTGGCGACCGGAGGGAGCCTCTCGGCCCAGGTTGTGGTCGACGACATCGCCGATCCGGCCGCAGCCAAGAAGGGGGAAGCCAACGGCATCCCCGAGATCGGTGAGGTTCCGGACGGAACTCCCGAGGAGTTGCTCGCCTTCATCGACAAGCTCCACAAGACGAACTTCAAGCCGACCAGCCGCCAGCAGGCCGAGGCGTTTCTGGGCAAGGTGGCCAAGACCTCGGTCACCGTGGCTGACAAGATCCTCGATCAGACGGGGCCGAAGGACGAGTCCCGGGCGCGGGCTTCGCGGATGAAGCTCCAGAGCCTGACCCTCCTTGCCCGGCTTGGCGATCGCGATGCCGAGGCCACCCTCGGCGAGTTCGCCGAGACGCTCGTCAGTGGCGGGGATCCCGAGCTCGCCGCCGAGGCCGCGCAGATTGTCCTCGTCGGCGATGCCCAGAAGATCCTCAAAAACCAGGACCTCACCGGGGCGGAATCCGTCGTCACCCGGATCAACGCGCTGCTCGAGAAAGACCCCGATGACGGGGCGATCGCGCAGTTTGCGATGCAGTTCGCCGGCGCTCTGGAGCACATGCCGGAGGGAAGCGAAGCGGCCGGCAAGGCCTATGCCGCTTTCGGCGGGGCGTTCGTGAAGAGCAGCAATCCGCAGATCAAAGCGATGGGAGAGGGCATGGCCGGCATGCTCCGCCGCCTCGGCTTGGTCGGCAACGAGATGGAGATCCGCGGCACGAACCTCGATGGCCAAGCTTTCGACCAGAA
>CANGGC010000384.1 GCA_947453125.1 Planctomycetaceae bacterium
AAGCGCTTGCGGATCACGAACAGCTTCCATTCGAACTGGTCGCGGGGCGTCTTCTTCCCGCGGCCGACAAACGCCTGCCGAACCACCGGCTCGACCTCGCGGGCGGTGGCACCGATGGAGCGGTTGTCGACCGGCACGGTGCGCCAACCGAGGAACTCCTGCCCCTCTTCCTGGCAGAGCCGGGCAAAGAACTCCTCGGCGCTCTCCTGCTCCTCAGGTTCCGGCGGAAGGAAGATGTTGCCGACGGCCCAGTCGCCGGGGGCGGGGAGCCGGATGCCAGCCTGCGGTGTAACGGCGCTGAAAAACTCCTGCGGCATCTGGATGAGGATGCCCGCCCCGTCGCCGGTGAGCGGATCACACCCGCAGGCACCGCGGTGGGTGAGGTTTTCAAGGACCTCGAGCCCCTGGCGGACGATCGCGTGGCTGCGCCGGCCGTGCATGTTGACGACAAACCCGACGCCACAGGCATCATGCTCGTTGGCCGGATCGTAGAGCCCCTCGGCCGCCGGGAGCCCCGGCGAACGGGGCGCCGACGGGACACCGCGGGCGATCGGGGAAGCGGAGGGGCGGGAATCTGGGATGCGTGTCATGGCATGCTCGACGGAGGCGCTTGAGGGCGGATCACGGACGGACGGAAAACATCGATCGATCGATAGACGGGCCGGAGCGTTCGGACAGGGAACCAATGCCGGGATGGGCTGACCCATCCTCGGCTTCACAGGGATCAGGTTGAGGACAGGGATCAGGTCGGGGCCGCTGCGGCAGCCCGGGGACGACGGACTTTCGGGGCCAGTGCCGCGACCTCTTCGCGGAGGGAAGGGGCTGCCGGCTCTCCCCCTTGCTGGCGGAGGAAATCGAGGAACCGTCCGGCCGTCGGCGGCAGCGGCTTGCCGCGGACCCGGATGATGCCGAGGGGGCGGACGAGGGCGCTGCCGGTGGGTGTGTCGAGCGGGATGGCGCGGAGCGATCCGGCGGCCACTTCCCGCCCGACGGTCGGCTCCGGGAGCAGCGCCACGCCGGCGTCGATCTCGACGGCCCGCTTGATCGTCTCGATGTTGTCAAACTCCAGCACGACATCCGGCTCAGTGCCGTGGGCCGCGAGCACCCGGTCGAGCTCGTGGCGGATGACGAGATCGGGGTCGAAGCCGACAAGCGGCAGATGGTCGAGATCTTCGAGACGGACCGAGTCCCGGGAAGCGAGCGGGTGGGCGGGGGCACAGACGAGTACAAAGGGCTCCTCACGCCACGGCTCCGCCTCGAGGGTCTTCGTGCTCCGCGGGTAGCTGACGAGCCCCAGATCGGCCTGGCCACTCTCGACCGATTCCAGCACCCGATCGGGGTGGAGGTATTCGAGGCGGACGTTGGCCCGGGGATGGAGAGTGGTGAACTCCTGCACGGCTCGGCTCATGTGGTGAAGGCCGACGGAATAGATCGCCGCCACACGAACCCGGCCGGCGACCTCTTCGTGGAGCGTCCTGACCTCGTCCTCGAGCGCGTCATACCGGGCAATCAATTTCCGGCAGCCGTCGAAGAAAACCTGCCCTTCGCGGGTGGGGAGCAGCGGGCGCTTCGACCGCTCGAAGAGTTGCACTCCCAGCCGCTGTTCGAGCTGGCTGACCACCTGACTGGCCCCCGACTGCGAAATCCCGTTGTCCTCCGCGGCACGCGAAAAGCTCCGCCGCACGACGATGTCGCAGAAGACTTTGAGTGATTTGAGGTTCATGGGGAGCCGCCGCCGATCGCCCACGGAATGAGAAAAACAGATGATGGCAGTTGCCATCATCCATAAAACAGATGGAAGGGTACCGCGCCAGGGCGTTCCGTCAAGTCGGCAGCCGCCGGCGCCCCGGCCCCCGCTCCCGCCCTATCACCCACTGGACGGGGCTGAAAAAACTCGATGGGAGCCCCCTCGGGGCGCTGGTACACTCGTTCGCTTTCCGCGATGCCCCCGGCGGCTTTCCGCCTTCCGGACAGGGCCTCAGCCATTCCCGGAAAGCCCCTCGTGGCCACCCCTCCCTCCGCCGTCAAGGCCCAGCAGAAGGCGATCCAGAAGGCCGACACCCTCATCGAGGCCCTCGGGTGGATCCGCAAGTTCCGCGACACGACCACCGTCATCAAGCTCGGTGGCAGCGTCGTCGAACACCCCGATTCGCTCCGCCATCTCCTCGTCGACATCGTCTTCATGTCGACCCTCGGGATGCGGATCGTGGTCGTCCACGGTGGTGGGAAGGCGATCAGCCGGGCCATGGACGACGCCGGGCTCGCGCCGCGGTTCGTCCAGGGGCGGCGCTACACAGACGACGCCACCCTGGCCATCGTCGAAAAGGTCCTCGCCACCGAGCTCAACCATGACCTCGTCGCCCGCCTCGAGGAATATGGCGGCCGGGCGATGTCGCTCAATTTCCTCTCCACGAATGTCCTCTTCGGCGACCGGCTCTCGCTCGCCGGGCCGGGTGGGGAGGTGATCGACCTTGGCCATGTCGGCACTGTCACGCGCGTCGACCGGCTGACGATCGACAACCTCACCTACGCCGGTCAGGTGCCGGTGATCCCGTCGATGGCGCTTGGCGTCGATGGCGGGAAGCTCAACGTCAACGCCGACACCGCCGCCACGGCCGTCGCTGCGGCGATCGGCGCCGAAAAGCTCGTTGTCCTCTCCGACATTCCCGGCGTCCTCCGCGACATCAACGATCCGGAGAGCCTCATCCACTCCCTCACCGCAAGCGAAGCCCGGCGACTGATCGCCGACGGCACGATCGCCGCCGGGATGATCCCCAAGATCGAGGGCTGCCTGGAGACGCTCGAGCAGGGCGTCAAGAAGATCCACATCATCGACGGCCGGCTCCGCCATTCGCTCTTGCTGGAGATCTACACCACCAGCGGCGTCGGCACAGAGCTTGTCCGCGACGACGCCCTCGCCTCCTCGATCCGCGCGGGGAGCGCCTCGTAGCCCTCTCCCAAAAGCGTCGATTCCATCCGCTCTTTCGCTCTTTCGCTCTCCGCTCTCCGCTCTCCTTGTTCCGACGACTCCAGTGTTGTTCCGACGACTCCAGTGCCCACAGGTCAGGAGCCCCGCATGTCCACCATCGAGACCCACGGTGCCGCCACGAAGGCGGTGATCGACACCTTCGACCGCTACGTCGTCCCCAACTACAAGCGGTTCCCGATCTGCCTCGACCGCGGCGCCGGATCGAAGGTCTGGGATGCCGAGGGGCGCGAGTATCTCGATCTCTTTCCCGGCTGGGGCTGCAACCTTCTCGGCCACTGCCCAGCGCCGGTCGTCAAGGCGGTGCAGGAGCAGATCGCGCGGCTGATCCATGTCCCCAACACCTGGTACACCGAGGCCCAGGGGGAATGGGCCCGGCTCCTCTCCGAGCGGAGCTTCGGCGGCAAGGCGTTCTTTTGCAGCTCCGGCACCGAGGCCAACGAGGCGGCGATCAAGCTCATCCGCCTCCGCACCGACGGCGCGAAATACAAGATCATCACCTTCCGCGGCGGCTTCCACGGCCGCACGTTCGGCAGCGTAACCGCCACCGCCCAGCCGAAATACCACGAAGGCCTGGGGCCGATGCTCTCCGGCTTCCAGTACGCCCCCCACGGCGATCTCGACGCGGTGGCGCAGCTCGTCGACGACCACACCGGCGGGATCCTCATCGAGCCGATCCTCGGCGAGGGGGGCATCGTCCCCGCCCCGCCGGGCTTCCTCGAGGGGCTCAGGCGGATCTGCGACGAGCGCAATCTTGTCCTCGCCTTCGACGAGGTCCAGTCGGGCTGCGGCCGGACGGGCGAATGGTTTGGCTACCAGCACTTCGGCGTCCGCCCCGACGTGATCACGCTCGCCAAGAGCCTGTGCGCGGGGGTGGCCGGCGGCGCGATGCTCACCACCCCGGAGCTTGCCCAGCATCTCCGACCGGGGATGCACGCGGCCACGTTCGGCGGCAATCCGATTGCTGCCCGGGCCGGGATCGCCGCCATCGAGATGATCGAGAACGAGGG
>CANGGC010000385.1 GCA_947453125.1 Planctomycetaceae bacterium
CCTCGACCACAACGGTGAGCCGTTCGCGGTTCTCGCCGCCCTCGGTTTCAACGCCGTCCGTCTCGCCGCCCCGGCGTCGAGCGATCAGATCGACGAAGCCCGGCGCACTGGCTTGTGGATCATCTGTCCGCCCCCCCACCTTCCCGATGTCGACGTGCGGCGCCCCGAAGCGCTGCCGATGTTCTCAGCCAATTGGGACCGGGTCCTCGTCTGGGACATGGGGAGCGGCCTGTCGGAGGCCGATGTCGACACCCTTGCCGAGCATGCCAGACGGGTGCGCACCTGCGACCAGCATGCCGGGCGGCCGCTCGTCGCCACGCCCGACTCCGGACTCCGCAGCCTTTCCCGGCATGTCGACATGCTCGTCGCCCGCCGCACGGTGCTGGGGACGAGCGTGGAGCTGGGGGACTATTTCACCTGGCTGCGCGAGCGCCCCCGGCTCGCCCGCCCCGGCACGCCGTTCCTCGCCACCCTCTCCACCGAACTCGACCCGCGCACCGCACGGCAGGCCGCCCATCTGGCCGGGATCGGCGGCCGTGGGCTGGCGGTCGATCCGGAGAGCCTCACGCTGGCGAGCTTGGCGACGCTGGCAGCCGGCGCCCGCGGCATCCTTTTCACCTCGACGCGCAGGATCGATGGCGACGACCACGAGTCGCGGATCCGGTCTGCGGCCGTTCGCTCGATGAACCTCCGCCTCCGCGTCCTCGAGCCCTGGGGGGCCGCAGGCAGGTTTTCGACGACCGCCACAGCGAGCGATCCCGAGGTGCGGGGAGTGGTGCTCGAAGCGGCGCGAGCGCGGATGGTGCTGGCGTGGCGGAACGTCCAGGGGGGGCAGATCGTCGCCAGTCACTATCACGGCGACATGCCAGCCGAAACGGCCCCCGTGACGCTCCTCATGAACGGCATCCCGGAAGCCCATCAGGCCTGGGAGGTGACACCGGGGGGCCTGCGGCCGCTGCGGCACCGGCGCGTGACCGGCGGCGTGTCGGTCGTTCTCGATCCGTTCCGCTCCTCGGCGCTCGTCCTCGTCACCGGGGATCCGGCCGTCGCCGCTCATGTTCAGGAACGTCTCCGCGAGCAGGCGGCCGCCACCCTCGCCGCCTCGCGGGAACGGTCTGCGCTGCTGATCGCCGATGCAGTCGACCTCCTCGCCCGCATTCCCCCCCTGGCCCTCGGCAGACTGCCCGGGCCGGCGATGGTCGCCGCGGCGCAGCAAGACAGCCTCGCGGCCGACAGCGTGGCGACCTCCGACCCTACGACGGCGATCGCCCGCTACGAACGGGCGGCGGCGATCGCCGGCCAGGTGGAGCGACTCGTCTGGGAGAAGGGGGTGGTCGCCACTGGCTCGATGGTTGCCGGGCCACTTTCGACTTCCGATGCCACGCTCGTCGAACACTGGCGGTTCGTCGAGGCCCTCTCCGCCACGTCGCCGCGCGAGGAGCTCCTCGTCGGTGGCGGCATGGAGCGGATCGAGGAGCTCTCCGGCTCTGGCTGGCGGCATTTTGCCCTCAAGCAGGCCGTTCTCCGCACCGGCGTCGAGATCTCCCGGACGCAGCCCGCGTCTGGCCGCGGCTGTCTGGTGATGCGAGCCGAGGCGGTCGATCCGGCTGCGGCGCCGGCGGTTGTGGAGACGCCGCCGGTGTGGATCACGACGCCGCCGCTTTCGGCACCCAGTGGCAAGCTCCTTCAGATCGAGGCCCGCGTCTGGGTGCCAAAGCCGGTGAAGGGAAGCGTCGACGGCCTCCTCGTCTTCGATTCCCTCGGCGGGCCAGCGCTTGCGGAGCGGGTCGGGCCTGCTGCGCAGTGGCGGCGGCTGGTGCTCTACCGAATTGTGCCGGCCGACCTCGACGGGGAGGCCTTCACCGTCACCTTCGCGCTCACCGGTCTCGGCGAGGCACGGATCGACGACGTCAGCGTTCGCGTCCTCGACCGCGGCGCCGGGGTGCCGGCGATGATCGTTTCCAACGGACCGGGCCGGGAGGCGGGCGCCAGGAGCTTCCCCACCCCCGGTGAGGTGCTCTCCCCCCCAAGCATCCCCGCCACCGATTCTGCCGCGCCTCCGGCGGTCTCGGCCGTCACGGCCGCGCCCCCAGCGGCCAGCACCCCGGCGGCCTGGCCAGGGATGAACCTCGAATGGCCAAAGCTCCCCTTTAGCGGCCCGACCAACGCTCCCCCTCCCGGTCCAGGCGGGGGACGGATCGATCCGTTCAAGCGGGCGGGGGTGGCGGCGACAGTCCCTCAATCGACGCAACCGGTGCTGGGAGGTGGGCCGGCAATCCAGACGAATTCTCCCGGCCAAGCGAATCCTGGGATCCAGACTCCGCCGGCGGAGGAGGTGTTGTCACCGGCCCAGGCGCCACCCTTTCCTCCCCAGACGAATCCGTCGCCCGGCGACGTCCAGCCGACTTTGCCGCCGTGAATGCCGCCTGTCGGGGAGAGGGCTCTGCGGCGCCGCCGTCGCGCAGCCGGCGCGCCGCGGCGTCGAGGTCGGTGAGCTGCCGGGTGACGAAGGCAACGAGCGTTGAGCCGTCCATCGCGGCCACATCGGCGGCCGGGATGATGGGGCCGAACTCGAGGCGGATCCTCCCCGGGAGCGGCAGCAAGCGTGTCCGCGGCCAGCATTCCCATGCCCCGACGATCGCCACCGGGAGGATCGGCACGCCGGCCCGTTTTGCCACTAGGGCGAAGCCGCTTTGCACTTCGCCGAGCTTGCCGTCGCGGGTCCGTGTTCCCTCCGGGAAGATCGTCACCGCCCCGCCCCCGCGGAGCTTGCGGATGATCGTCTTCATCGCCGCCACTGACGAGGCCTCACGGTCGATCGAAATTGCATCGAGGGCGGATATGATCGCGCCGAACGGCCCCCAGCTGAACAACGAACTCCGCGCCAGGCTCGACAGCCGCCGCTCGCAGACGAGGCCGAGGAGGAGCGGATCGAGATTGCTCTGGTGGGAGGAGAGGACGAGCAGGCCCCCCTCGCGCGGCAACGGCTCGGCGAATCGGTAGCGGATGCCGAACAGCGCCACGCCGAGATTGCGACAGAGCACCCAGAGGGTGTCGTAGAACATCCGTCCGAAGAGGGTGTGAGTCGGTGCGACGTCGGAGGGATCGGGCTCGGCCGCGCGGGTCATGATTGCGGTGGCCGGGACGCGGCGGTGGCCGGCGGGGCCGGGCGACGGGAATCGACCCATGCCAGGAGGACGGCGAGGACTGCCTCGCGATCCATGCCGTCGGTGTCGAGGAGCTCCGCCCCGTCGGCCTGACGCATCGCCCCCACCTCGCGGTGCGTGTCACCGTGGTCGCGATCCTGCTGGGAAGAGAGGATCTCCTCGAGGGTCACCTGCCGCCCCTTTGCCAGTTCCTCGGCGAGGCGGCGACGGGCCCGCTCCTCAGGTGAAGCCGTGAGGAACACCTTCAGTTCGGCCTGCGGAAAGACCTCCGACCCCTGGTCCCGCCCCTCGGTGACGACGTCGCGGCCTGCGGCCATCTGCCGTTGCATCTGCTTCATGGCGCCCCTCACGAGTGGCGCGTTGGCGACGGGGCGCGTCGCGGCGGTGTTGGCCTCCGTGCGGATCTCCGCCGTGACCTCCTCCCGGTCGACAAACACCTTCCCGTGCTCGAAATGGATCTCGATCGTTGTGGCGACCGCCGCCAGTTGCGACTCGTCATCGAGTGGGATGCCGCGACGGGTGGCGACCAAGGCCACGGCACGGTACATGGCGCCGGTGTCCATGTAACACCAGCCGAGTCTGCGGGCGAGTTCGCGGGCCGTCGAGCTTTTGCCGGCGCCGGCGGGGCCGTCGAGGGTCACGATCATGCGCTTCCAGTCTCCTCTGTCGGCCATTCTCCCGCGCTGTCCTGTCCGGGGAAGAGGAGGTCGATCTGGAGCCATTCCCAGCGCCGCAGGTAGGTGGTCGTCGACCGTCCCGCGACGGTGACCGACTGCGAACCTCCCGGCCGGCCGAGGGCATCGGCCACGCGGGCAGCG
>CANGGC010000386.1 GCA_947453125.1 Planctomycetaceae bacterium
AAGCGTCTTGCCGCCGACCTCGACGAGATCGCATTCGAGCGAGCGGTGATCGGCGAGCCAGGCGGTGCGCTCACGCACGAGCGGCGGCTTCCCCTTCTCGTCGCGGCGGGCCATGAAGGTCGTCCACGCCTCATGGAGGGCCGGGGCAGCCTTGACGTCGAAGGCGAGCCCGGCAGAGATCTCCCACGACTCCGCCGGCGTGAACGCCCGAATCTCCTGCTCGCGATCGACGACGATCCGCGTGGCCACACTCTGGACGCGACCGGCGGAGAGCCCCCCTGCGACCTTCTTCCAGAGGATCGGCGACACCTGGTATCCGACAATCCGGTCGACGATCCGGCGGGCCTGCTGGGCCTCGACGCGCGGCATGTTGATCGCCCGGGGATTCTGGAAGGCGCGCTGGATCTCGGACTTCGTGATCGCGTCGAAGGTCACCCGCTTGGCGCGGAGGGGATCGACATCGAGAACCTGCGTGAGGTGCCAGGCGATCGCCTCTCCCTCCCGATCCAAGTCGGTGGCAAACCAGATCTCGGCGGCATCCTTGGCGAGCTTGCGGAGCTCGGCGACCTTTTTCTTCTTGGCGTCGTCGATCTCGTAGGTGGGGTTGAAGTCGTGGTCGAGATCGACACCGGGGACGGGCTGCTTCGAGCCCTTGGGGGCCTTGCTGGGGAGATCGCGGATGTGGCCGATCGAGGCCTCGACGACGAAGCCGGGGCCGAGATACTTGCCGATCGTCTTCGCCTTCGCCGGGCTCTCGACAATCACCAGTTGGTAGCCGCCCCCCCTGGCCTTCGAGCCGCCCGAGGCGCTCGAGGCGCCGGAGGAGGAGGTTTTGCGGCGCGTCGAGGAGGTTTTCTTGGCCATGCTGGGATCCGTCTGACGCGGCGGGCTGGGGGTGGAGGGGAGCGGGGGAGCGAGGTCTGAGGCGGGCCGGGAGGGGATGGAAAGGGCTTTCCATGACCTTCCGTGAGGGCCCCCGCCGGGCTTGTCAGCATACGCAGGTCTTCGGTCCACGGCCGGGATGCGACTCGGGATTGGCGCAAACCGGCACACCCCTACAATTTGCGGCCTGTTCCGCTCGGGGAGCAGAGACAGCGTTACCCTCCCCTCTCTTTCCTTGTCAAGGCTCGGCGGTTTCCCCCCGTCTGAGATCAGGCAGTGCCATGGCTGGCTTCGGCATCTTTCGCACCTACCAAAAGGCCTCGATGGTGGCGCTCGCCATCCTCGCCATGCTGGCGTTCTTCGTCCTCCCGCCGCTCCTTCCGTACGGCGGACAGGCCGCGACGGTGGCCGACACGCCGGTGGCGAAGTGGAGCGGGGGGGAGCTGCGGGAGAAGGCGCTCGACCGCGCCGTGACGATGAAGCTCGTCCTCAACCGCTTCCTCGCCGAGGCGACGATGGCCGCGGGGCGCGATCCCGCTCAGGCACCCCGGTACCCGGCCGACGAGCAGGCCGTGGTGCGAACGATGCTCCTGGCCGAGGAGGCAACGAAGAATGGCATCGTCGTCAGCGATGCGGCGATCAACGATTATCTCGCCAAGTTGACCAGCGGGCAGGTGCCGGCCGATCAGTTTGACCAGATCATGAAGGGCCTCCGGGCCGGCGGGGCAGGAGTCTCGCAGCACGACCTCTTCGAGTCGCTTCGCCATGAACTCCTCGCCCAGAACATGCTCATCCTTCTCCAGCGGGGCTTCTCCGGGGATCCCCCCGGCCTCCGTTGGGACTATTTCCGGCGGCTGACGCAATCGGCGACCGCGGAGGTCGTGCCGGTCGACGTCCGCAGCTTCGGCGATCAGATCAAGCTCCCTGCCGTGGCGACGCTGCGGACGTTCTTCGACGAGCACAAGGAAGAGCTTCCCGACCCCCGCAGCGTGAAGCCCGGGTTCCGCGAGCCGCATCGGGCGCAGGTCGAGTACCTCGTTGCGAAGCGTGGACTGTTTGTCGACGAGATCTCGAAGGAGATCACCGACGCTGACATCAGCGAGTTTTACGAGAAGAACAAAACCACGCAGTTCCGGGTCCGCCCCGGCACCGCTCCCGCTGCCCCGCCGGCCGCGGAGGCCAAGGGCGTTGCCGAGACCCCGGCCGAGGGAACGCCTCCGGCCGCCGAGGCCCCTGCGGCCCCGAGCGAGCCTGCCGCTCCGGCCGAGGGAACGCCTCCCGCCACCGAGCCAGCCCCGGCTACGACTCCGGCGGCCGAGCCGGCCCCTGCCGCTGAGCCAGCCCCGGCAACAGAGTCAGCGGCCGAACCGGCTCCCGCCACCGAGCCGGCTCCGGTCGAAAAGCCGGCCGAGGGGAGCGGCGCTGCCGCGGCCCGCTCGCCGTTCCGTCAGGTCGCTTACCAAGCCCCCGACGCCGAGACGCAGTCCGCCGCCGCCGAGGCTGCTCCCGCGGCTTCCGAGTCGCCCGCCGCTCCCGTTGAGCCCGCCGATGGCGAGGCTGTCGCCGGGGCCGAGGCGGAGCAGTTCGAGCCGCTCGAAGCGGTCAAGGATCAGATTCGGCAGCAACTCGCGGCCCAAAGGTCCAACGCCCGCATCGACAACATCTTCGACGCGGTCGCTCTCGATCTCTCGAGGTATGCCGAGGACTACGCTGTCTGGCAGGCCCGGGGGGAGGCCCAAGGGCTGAAAGCGCCGCTTCCGCCCGATCTAAGCGTGATCGCCAAAGTGCAGGGGCTCGAGTCGGGGCAGATGCCCCTCCAGTCGGCCGAAGAGGCCTTCGACGGCGGTGGTCTCGGCCGGAGCTTCGACTTCCTCCCCGATCCGGGGAGCCGGTTCGGCATTCGCCAGATCAATTGGGTGGAGATGGTCTATGGCCAGGGGGCGGTCAGCCAGCGGGCCGTGCGGTCACGCGACATGGAGGGGACCCGCTACCTCTCTTGGCGGACCGCCGATCAGCCGGAGTTTGTCCCCACGTTCGACACCGCCCGCCCCAACGTCGAGCGCGCCTGGAAGATCATCGCGGGGCGTGAACTCGCCCGGAAGCGGGCCGAGGAGATCGCCTCGAAGCCCGGGGCGAAGGAGTCGCTCGAGGGGGCGGTCGCCGGCGATGAATCGCTCCAGGTGTTCAAAGTCGGTCCGTTCTTCTGGCTCTCCCCGCAGGCCGCGTCCTCCGGCGTGCCCCAGATCAGCCAGCCGGCCGGCATCGTCATGCCGGGGAACGAGTTCATGAGCGCGGTTTTCTCGCTCCAGCCGGGGGGCACCGCCGTGGCCTTCAACGAGCCGAAGACGGTCTGCTACTGCATCCGCCTCATCGACGTCGAGCCGCCGGCCGAGAAGCTCAAGGAGCGGTTCGTGGAGACGAAGTCCGATCCGCGGATGACAGCCGTGGCTGCCCAGGACGAGTTTTCCCGTTCGTTCGGGACCTGGATCGAAGAGCTCGAGAGCCGCTATCAACTCGAGTGGAAGCGGAAGCCGCGGCGGTAGACCCCGCCCCGTCAGCTGCGGCGCGGCTTGAGGACGATCGTCGAGAGCGGTGGCAGGGAGAGCACCAGCGACTGCCCGTGGCCATGGGCCAGCGTGCGCTCGGTGGAGATGCTCCCGGCGTTGCCGGCGTTGCTCCCGCCGTACCACGAGGAATCGCCGTTGAAGACCTCGTCGTAGACCCCCGCCGCAGGCACGCCGACCCGGTAGCCGTGCCGGGGGATCGGGGTGAAGTTGCAGCAGACGACGAGGAAATCGTTCGGGTCGACACCGCGGCGGAGGAAGGCCAGGATGCTGTTGGCCCAGTCGTGGCAGTCGATCCACTCAAATCCCAAGCCGTCGAAGTCGAGCTGGTGCAGCGACTTCTCGCGGACCACCAGGGCGTTGAGGTCGGCCAGGCAACGCTTGAGGCCGGCGTGGCCCGGTTGCTCGAGGAGGTGCCAGTGGAGGCTGCGGTCGAAGTCCCACTCCCGCCATTGGCCGAACTCGTTCCCCATGAAGACGAGTTTCTTGCCGGGGTGGCACCACATGTAGCCGTAGAGGA
>CANGGC010000387.1 GCA_947453125.1 Planctomycetaceae bacterium
GCCGCTTGAACGTCCTTGCCAACGTCATGGGGAAGAGCGCCCAGCGGATCTTCCGCGAGTTTGCCGACCTCGACCCGGAGCTCCACGTCGGCCGCGGTGACGTGAAGTATCACCTCGGTCATTCGAGCGATCATCGTGCCGCCAACGGCCGCAACGTCCACCTCACGCTCTGCTTCAACCCGAGCCATCTGGAGTTCGTCAATCCCGTCGCCATCGGGCGCGTGCGGGCCCGTCAGGACCGGATCAGCGACTTCGCCCGGCAGACGGGGATGGTGGTACTGATCCACGGCGACGCGGCATTTGCCGGGGAGGGCGTCATCCAAGAGTCGCTCAACCTCAGCGAACTCGACGCCTACCGCATCGGCGGCGCGCTCCATGTCGTCGTCAACAACCAGATCGGCTTCACCACCGGCCCCCGCGAGGCCCGTTCCTGCACCTATGCCACCGACGTGGCGAAGATGCTCCAGATCCCCATCTTCCACGTCAACGGCGAGGATCCCGAGGCGGTCGCGCAGGTGGTCAATCTGGCGATGGACTTCCGCCGCGAGTTCCAGCGCGATGTCGTCATCGACATGTACTGCTTTCGGCGCCGCGGTCACAACGAGGCCGATGAGCCGGCGTTCACCCAGCCGGCCCTCTACCGCGTGATTGAGAAGCGGCCGAGCGTCCACGAGAGCTACCTCGAGAAGCTCCTCAAACTCGGCGAAGTGACCCGCGAGGAGGCGATGCAGATCGCCGAGGAACACCGGGCAAAGCTCGATGCAGAGCTGTCCGTCGCCAAGAGCGACGACTACGTCCATTCCAACGAATTGGCGGGCGTCTGGGCGGCCTACATCGGTGGGCGGGAGCGGGATTCGACCGACGTCGACACCGGGGTCAAGGCGGATGTTCTCACCCATCTCCTCCGGCAGTTGATCCGTCTCCCCGATGGTTTCGAGCCTCACCCCAAGATCCAAAAGTTCCTCGAAGTCCGGCAGCAGATGGCGGATGGGAAGCAGGTCCTCGATTGGTCGGCCGCCGAGGCCCTGGCCTTGGCGACGCTCGCCACTCAGGGGATGCGGGTGCGGCTCTCCGGGCAGGATTGCCAGCGGGGCACGTTTAGCCACCGCCATGCCGTGATTCACGACTGCGTGACCGACGAGACCTACTGTTCTCTCGAGCACCTCGCCTCCGATCAGGCGCCGGTCGAGATCTACAACAGCCCGCTGTCCGAGGCGGGGGTGCTCGGCTTCGAGTACGGCTATAGCCTCGACTGCCCGGACGGGCTCGTCATGTGGGAGGCGCAGTTCGGCGACTTCGTCAACTGTGCGCAGGTCGTCATCGACCAATTCATCGTCAGCGCCGAGGACAAGTGGAACAGGCTTTCGGGGCTTGTGATGCTCCTGCCGCACGGTTTCGAAGGGCAGGGGCCGGAGCATTCGAGCGCCCGCCTCGAACGCTTCCTGTCGTTGGCGGCCAAGGACAACATCCAGGTCGTCACGCCGACGACGCCGGCCCAGATGTTCCATCTCCTCCGCCGCCAGATGCTCCGCACGTGGCGGAAGCCGCTGGTGGTGATGACTCCGAAGAGTCTCCTCCGGCATCCCGGGTGCGTGTCGCCGCTTGCCGATCTCACGTCGGGCACCTTCCGCCGCGTGATCTCCGATGCCTCCGGGGTTCAGCCCCGCGACGTCCGGCGGATTCTGCTCTGTGCGGGGAAAATCGCCTACGAGCTCGAGAAGCGCCGTCAGGATCTCGGCCGCCACGACGTCGCGATCGTGCGCGTCGAGCAGCTCTATCCTCTCCCCAAGGCCGACATCGAGGCGGCGATCGGAGCCTATGCCGTCGGTACGCCGGCGGTGTGGGTGCAGGAGGAGCCGGAGAACATGGGGGCGTGGCGTTTCTACCGCATTCACTTCGGCGAGAAGCTCCTCGATCGCTACCCCTTCTCGGGGGTCTGCCGACAGAGTGCCGCGAGCCCCGCGACCGGATCGAAGAAGAGCCACGACATGGAGCAGAACGAACTGCTCACCGCTGCGTTCCAGTCCTGAGTGGGCGCGGCCCCGCTCCCCGTCCTTCCCCGTCCACCATCAACTCCCTCCCCGGCACTGCCATCATGCCTATCGAACTCAAGGTCCCCGAAGTCGGCGAATCGATCACCGAGGTGCAGATCGGCACCTGGAAGAAGCGCGAGGGGGAAGGGGTGGCGATGGATGACTCCATCGTGGAGATCGAGAGCGACAAGGCGACCGTCGAGCTCCCGGCGCCTGCCGCCGGAACCGTCACGAAGATCCTCAAGGCGAGCGGCGAGAAGGCCCGCGTCGGCGAGGTGATCGGTTACCTCGAACCGGCCGGATCAGCCGCGGCGGATCCGGCTCCTCCGGCGGCCCCCGGCGGCCAGCCTGTCGTCGACGTCAAGCGGACGGGCAGTCGAGTCGACATCGGCTCGGTCCAGATGTCGCCCAACGACGGCTCGAGGGTCATGCCCGCCGCGGCACGCGTGCTCGGTGAAGCCGGCGTCGCTGCCTCGGCGGCTACGGGCACTGGTCCCGGAGGCCGGGTGACGAAGGAGGATGCGATCGGCGCCGTTGCCGCCGCGAAGGCCCCCGCAGCGGTCTCCAAGCCGGCCCCTGTGACCGCCGCGGCCACTGTACCCGCCCGGATCCCTGGGGCGCGGGAGGAGCGCGCGGTGCTCATCAGCCCGATCCGTCGGCGGATCGCCGAACGGCTCGTCGAGGCCCAGCAGCAGGCGGCGCTCCTCACGACCTTCAACGAGGTCGACATGAGCGCCGTGATGGCGCTGCGCAACAAGTTCAAGGATGTGTTCCTGCAGCGCTACGGCGTGAAGCTCGGCTTCATGTCGTTCTTCGTGCGGGCCGCGGTCGAAGCGCTGCGGGCCGTTCCCCAGGTTAACGCCGAATTTCGTGACCCGCACATCGTCTACCGCGACTACGCCGACATCGGCATCGCTGTCGGCGGTGGCAAGGGGCTCGTCGTGCCCGTGCTGCGGAATGCGGAAACGCTCTCTTTTGCCCAGATCGAACTCGGCATCGCCGACTTCGCCAAGCGGGCGGCCGACAACAAGCTCAAGCTCGACGAGCTGCAAGGGGGGACGTTCACGATCTCCAACGGCGGCGTCTATGGATCGATGATGAGCACGCCGATCATCAACCCGCCGCAGAGTGGTATCCTCGGCCTCCACGCGATCACCGACCGCCCCGTGGCCGTCGATGGGCAGGTGGTGATCCGGCCGATGATGTATCTGGCGCTGACGTACGACCATCGCCTCGTCGATGGTCGCGAGGCTGTGACGTTCCTCAAGAAGATCAAGGACACGATCGAGGATCCGACGCGCCTGATCCTCGAAGTCTGAACCGTACCCTTGACGACGGGGGGATTCACCGGCCGGCGCGCCCCAGCGCGGGGATGCCGTGGCGGATGGCCGGGGAAGGTCCCCGGCCGATGGTGGTTGCGAGTGAGAGGAGTGGGCTGGCCGATGCAAGCGTATGACGTGCTCGTGATCGGCGCCGGTCCCGGCGGCTATGTGGCTGCCATCCGTGCCGCCCAACTCGGTTTCTCAGCCGCTGTGGTCGAGAAGGAGGATCGCCTCGGTGGGACCTGCCTGCGGGTGGGCTGCATCCCTTCCAAGGCCCTGCTCGAGTCGAGCCACAAGTACGAGGAGGCGCGGGGTGAGCTCGCCCTTCACGGGGTCCAGGTCGGCTCGGTGGCCCTCGACCTCGCCGCAATGCTCAATCGCAAGGAAGAGGTCGTCGCCACGCTCTGCAAGGGGATCGACGGCCTCCTTGCGAAGAACAAGATCGCCCGGATCCGCGGCACCGGCCGGCTCGCCGGGCCGGGGCGCGTCGAAGTGACCGGGGCCGACGGCACGAAGACGCTCCTCGAGTCCCCCCGGATCATCCTCGCGGTGGGGAGCTCGAGCATCATCCTCCCCGGCGTTGAAGTCGACGGCGTCATCGTGGGGAC
>CANGGC010000388.1 GCA_947453125.1 Planctomycetaceae bacterium
GCCCAGGAGGCGGCGAGCCCGAGGGCGTGGAAGCCGAGGTGAACCGGGGGCGACTTCGACACGATCAACGGGAGGAGGGCCACCGCGGCGAGATAAAACTGGCACTCGACCCCGAGCGTCCAGCAGTTGCCGTTGTACCAACCGAGCCCGAGAACGCCGTTGAGGTAGCCGACGTGGGCGAGCGTCGTCGTCAAGGGGAACGTTGGCGCGGGGCCGACGGAGCCGAGAAACCGCCATTCGAGCCAGATCAGCAAAGCTGAGATTGCCGAGGCAACGAGGTATGGCGGATCGAGGCGGAGGGTGCGCTTGAGGATGAATCGGCCGGCGTCGCGGGGCCAAGAGAATCCGCCGCGGGCGAGGGCCCAGGGGATGATGAACCCCGAGACAACGAAGAACACCTGGACGCCGGTGAAGCCCCAGTGCGTCGTCGATCGGACGAGTTCGCTGCGGGTGCGGAAGCCGAAGTGGTACCACATCACCGACAACGCGGCGATGATGCGGAGGAGGTCGACGATCGCCAGCCGGGAAGCCGGGGGCCGGCGTGGGGCACCGTCCGAGGCACGCATCGTTCAGTTGCCTGTGGCGAGATGGGTGTCAAACCACTCGAGCATCGCCCGGAACATCGTCTCGTTGCCGGCGGCATTGAAGCCGTGGCCGGCCCCCTCGATGACGACGAGGTCGGCCGCGACATCACTGGCCCGGAGGGCATCGCGGATCTTCTCGCTGTGCCACAGGGGCACCAGTTCGTCCTTGTCGCCGTGAACCATCAGCGACGGCGCGTCGTCGTCGGAGACCTGCTTGAGCGGGGAGTAGCTGTCGCCGTTCTCGCGGGGGAACTTGAGCGCCGGGAACTGCTCCAGGTAGCCCGCGGCGGGGTCGAGGTAGGGGGTGAGGTCGGTGGGCGGGAAGACGGCAGCCACGGCCGCCACGCGCGGCTTGTCGTCGCGGCCACGGGCGGCGGCGTTGGTCGTCGTGCCGAGCATGAGCGAGAGGTGACCGCCGGCGCTGAAGCCGAAAATGCCGATGCGGTTGCGGTCGATGCGGTGCTCGGCGGCATGGTCGGTGACATGCTCGAGGGCCGACCGCACGTCGGCGACAATTTCGGGGATGAGGTACTTCGGGCTGCTGCCGTGACGCACCGCACAGACCGTGTAGCCGCGATCGAGGAAGGGCTTCGTGAACTGGAGCATCGCCGCGGGGGGCATCCACTGCGACACCCAGCCGCCGCTGACCATGAGAAGGAGGCAGGGGCCGGGCTTATCGCCGGCGCTTGCCGGACGGAAGACGTCGTAGGTGAGCGCCATGCCATCCTTGTGGCCGTAGACGACATCGGGCGTGATCGTCACCCCAGGG
This sequence comes from Planctomycetaceae bacterium, assembly GCA_947453125.1. GTDB lineage: Bacteria > Planctomycetota > Planctomycetia > Pirellulales > UBA1268 > QWOP01. The sequence continues at coordinate 1,354 of CANGGC010000388.1, forward strand.
ATCGCCGATTCATCAGCGCGGCCGCAGGCAGTGAGCAGGGAAGCCACGAGGAAGAGCGCGGAGGTGAGGAGGGGCTGAAGAACATCGAACTTGATCATGTCAGGTTCCTCGTGGAGCGGATCCGGCGGATGAGGGCATTGGTGGAGCTGTCATGGCGAAGCTCTGGGGAGGTGGCGCTTTCGAGCTCGGGAAGGATCTTTCCTGCGAGCACCTTGCCGAGTTCCACGCCCCACTGATCGAAACTGTTGATGTTCCACACTACCCCCTGCGTGAACACGCTGTGCTCGTAGAAGGCCACGAGCGCGCCGAGAATCGCCGGGGTGAGGCGATCGTAGAGGATCGTGCTCGAGGGAATGTCGCCGGGGAACTCCCGATGGGGGACGAGTCGGGCTGGTGTTCCCTCGGCGGCCACCTCCTCGGCGCTCTTTCCGAAAGCGAGCGCCTCGGCTTGGGCGAGCATGTTCGCCAAGAGCATCGCCTGATGGCGTCCGAGGGGGTTGAGCGAATGCACCGCGCCGAGAAAGTCGCACGGGATTCGGTGGGTGCCCTGATGGATGAGTTGATAGAAGGAATGCTGACCGTTGGTGCCCGGTTCTCCCCACACCACCGGGCCGGTCGGGCATTCGACGAGCGTGCCGTCGAGTTGCACCCGCTTCCCGTTGCTCTCCATCGAAAGCTGCTGGAGGTAGGCAGGGAAACGTTTCAGGTATTGCTCGTAAGGGAGCACGGCCATCGTCTCGCAACCGCACAGGCTCGTGTTCCAGACCGTGATCAAGCCGTGGATCGCGGGGAGATTCCGCTCGAGCGACGCGGTGAGGAAGTGCCGGTCCATGGCGCGAAATCCGCCGAGCATTTCCCGAAACCGCTCCGGTCCGATGGCGAGCATCGTGGAGAGCCCGATGCTCGAGTCCATCGAGTAACGCCCCCCCACCCAGTCCCAGAAGCCGAACATGTTCGCGGGATCGATCCCGAACGCCGAGACTTCCTTGCCATTGGTGGAAACAGCCACGAAATGCCGGGCCACCGCCGCAGTGTCGCCGCCGCAAGCCGCCAGAAGCCACTCCCGGGCGCTGCGGGCGTTGGTCATCGTCTCCTGCGTAGTGAAAGTCTTCGAGGAGACGATGAACAGCGTCGTGCCGGCATCAAGTCCAGCCGCGGCTTCACTGAAGTCAGTGCCGTCGACGTTGGAGACGAAGCGAAATTCGATGTCGTCGGTAGCAAAGTGGCGAAGGGCTTCGTAGGCCATGACCGGCCCGAGGTCAGATCCGCCGATCCCGATGTTCACGACCGTGCGGATGCGCTGGCCAGAATGGCCGATCCAACGACCGTCGCGGACCCGTTCGGCAAACCCGGACATCCGTCCAAGCACTTCCTGGACATCGCCGGTCACGTCATGGCCGTCGACGGCGAAGGTGTCTCCAGGGGCGGATCGCAGCGCCACGTGGAGAACGGCCCGGTCCTCGGTGGTGTTGATCCGCTCGCCACGGAACATACCCTCGATACGACGGCGGAGATTGACCTGCTCGGCGAGTTCCACAAGCAGGCGGAGTGTTTCGTCGTCGAGGAGCTGCTTGGAGAAGTCGAAATAGAGTCCGCACGCCTCGGCCGTGAGACGCTCCCCACGGCCGGGATCGACGGCAAACATCGATCGCAACGCCTGACTTGCCGGCAAGTTACGGCGTTTGGCGGCCAGGCCGCACCAAGCGGGAAGATCGCGGAGCGACAGCTTCGGCACGGAAAGACTCCAAAACGCTGAAAACAATTGGGAAAACGCCTGTGGTCATGCTACCAGGGGCGTCGGAACTGCGCCGTCAGGGCTGGAATCAACGGTGGAAAACCGATCCAAAAGCCCCCTTCGATCAAAAAAGACCCCAGTGAGGACCCGCTGGGGCCTCCCTGGGGATCAATCAGCCGCCTCAATGTCGTTCCCGAGAGGGGGATGGCGGGAAGGCTGAATGGCCGTAATTCGGCCTAAAACCGAGGAAGCAGAAGAAATCCAGACGGCCGCTTGACGCTCGCCAGGAAATCGCCTAACCTTCCCCCAGTCGTGCGGCCGATCTGACAGAGCCAGTTTTCGAACTGTGCGTTGGATCGGTTCCCGCCGAATGGCTCGTGATCTCCGGATCCCTGCCGCTGCCTGGTACGATTGTAGGTGAGGCTCTTGCCCGCCAAGCAATCCGATGCCGCAGTGGTCGTGATAGGGTTCAGGAAGCTGATCATGGGTTGAGGCCCGTTTCGGAATCTTTGGCCGTATTGGCTATCGAGACCGCGGCGAACCTCTGTCCATGGCAGCAATGCCTGAATAGGTCATGAGCCGGTCGCGGTGGCGTTGCCTTCACTCGTGAGGGTGGCGATACCATTGCGGTCGGCTTGTTTTGTTCTTTGACAATTTGGTCGTGGTAATTGGCATCTTGAAAGAATGCCGCAAGGTCCTGTCTACGGACAGGAATGCTGCGGCGTTCTCCCAAGGCAATTGCGTGCCGCTCTGAATTGCTTCGGCGAGTCAGACGGTGACGCAGCGAGAATACGTTACTAACCCAGGAGGTGTCGGCGCGCTTGCCGGCGAGGAACTGGGGTAGAGTAGGTGAAACGCGATGAGTGATGCCC
>CANGGC010000389.1 GCA_947453125.1 Planctomycetaceae bacterium
AACCGCCGCAGCGAGATGCCGCGTCAGTACGCCCGGCCGCCCGAGCACCCCGGCGACCTGCCTCCATCCTCCCCACCACCACAGCAGCGGCACGAACGTCAGGCATGACCAGACGACGCGATGGGCGACGAGTTGGAGGCTCGGGATCGCGTTGAGCTGCTTCCAGTAGATCGGCAGCAGCCCCCACATGACGAAGGCCGCGATGCCGCACAGATGGCCGATGTCCACGAAAACGGCCCCTTGGTGTTCCAAGCAGATACAAAGCCTGGGATGACTTTTTCCCCGGAGCGTCAGCGAAACAGCAATTGAGCGAAGTGGTACAAGTCGCTCTTCCACACCTTGAAGTCGTGCTGGCCACCCGGGATGACGCTGTAGAAGTGCGGAACTTTCTTCTCGTCGAGGAACTTGTGCACGCCCTCGCTGATCCGAAACAGCCCGTCCTTCTCACCGCAAGCGACATAAAGCAATCGAAGCTGCTTGGCCGCGGTCGATGGGGCCCCGATGAGATCGGCCGGTGGTTTGGTGTTCGGGGCGGATGAAAATCCGCCCACCCAGGCGAACGTGTCGAGATTGCCCAGCCCGAAGTTGAGCGACTGCCCTCCCCCCATCGAAAGCCCCGCCAGAGCCCGCGACTCGCGATCGACCTGAACGGAGTAGGTTTTTTCGATGAACGGGATCAGGTCGATCAGCAGGTCTCGCTCGAAAGCGGCGAACGCCGGTGCCTGACGGGGAATCGGATCGCGTGCCGTCACGTCCTTCGAGGCACGCCCGTTGGGCAGGACAACGATCATGGAAGCTGCTCTTCTGTCGGCGTACAGATTATCGAGAATCACGTCGGGCACGCCGTTCCGCACCCATTCGTTTTCGTCGCCGCCGATGCCGTGGAGCAGGTAGAGGACAGGATACGATTTCTCCGTCGTGTACCCCGGCGGCGTGTAGACCATCGCCTTGCGCGGCCCTCCGACGGTCGTCGAGTCGTATTCGACCGTCTCGAGGGTTCCCCGATCGATGTCGTCGCGGCGGATGTCGTAGCCCACAGGCGGCTCGGAGAACGCGATCGTTTGTTCGAGCGTCGGCACGTCGTCCGCTCGTGATCGCACGGCCGCAGCGAAGCAGCCCATGATCGAGAGGAAAAAGATGGTGAAGCGAATCATGGAGGGACCTCTTTGGCATTTTTTCACGACCCGCATCCTAGCAGGCCGTGGCGAAGGCCCCGTGGTCGGATGCGGTGGCCGTCTTCTTGAGATGACAGGGGCACAAGACAGTGTTCCGGGCTTGTCGACCTGCCCGCGGGCTCGCATCGTTTATTGGTCCAATGGCGGAGGCCTGTCCCGGTCGGCCCGGATCGTGTCACACGCACTCACGTCCGCCGGGTGGCAGGTAGACCTCGTCGAGGATCTCAAGTTTCCGAAGTCCACGCATTCGTTGGTGCTCAGGATGCACCGGTGGCAGAGGTGGCTGCGGCACGGTCTTGATGGAGCAAGCTGGCATCTGGCCGTTCGGGCCGGCCGGATCGAACAGGCCGACCTCAATATTTTTCTCGAGGAACTGGTGCCTGCGCAGTTCTGTCTCGCGCGAAGAAACGTCTGGATTCCGAATCAGGAATGGATGCCTCTCCGCTGGCAGCGTCACCTGCGAAGTCTGGACGGAATCTGGGTGAAGACACGATATGCCGAGCAAATCTTCAAGCCATTGTCGCCGTCGGTCGAATACGTCGGGTTCAGTTCCTTCGACCGGTACGAGCCGTCGGTTGCCAAGGAGCCACGGACGTTCCTCCACGTTGCCGGCCGCAGCCGGCAAAAGGGCACGGCAGCGGTGCTCGAGGCCTGGCGCCGGAATCCCCAATGGCCGCGGTTGGTCGTGATTCAAAATCCGGTGAGGGCCCAGGCGGTTGCCATTTCGAACGTCGATTATCGACCGATCCGGCTCGATGACGACGCACTCCGCTTGCTGCAGAACAGATCAGAAGTTCATCTTTACCCGTCGGAAGCAGAGGGATTCGGGCATGTGCTCTGCGAGTCGATGGGGCTCGGGGCAATCGTCTTGTCGACTGACGCACCGCCGATGAACGAATTGGTCACCAAAGATCGCGGGATTCTTGTTGCCTACGACCGCACGAGCAAGCAGGGGCTTGGCACCAATTACCATGCATCGGTGGCGTCCATCGAAGCGAGCGTCAATCGATTGCTGGCGATGGACGAGCAGACGAAACAACGGCTTGGCGCCAACGCCAGAGCATGGTTTCTCGACAATCACGCACGATTTACCGCGGCCCTACCGAGGGCCGCTGCGTCTGCCGTGGAAGGACAACAACGGCCATGAAGATCGAGATTGTCGGTGCGGGGGTTGTCGGGTTGGCGTTCGGCCGGGCACTTCTTTCGCGAGGGCACGCCGTTCGCTGGGTCGACAGCCGGCCCGAACGATTGCGAAGCCTCCGTGACGAGGGCCTTACGGCCGCCGTTCCCTGCGAGTCATCCGACCCCTGCTCACTCCACGTGATCTGTGTCCCCACACCGACCAACGGCCGCGAGCAGGATCGTTCGGCGTTGAGCGAGTCTCTCGCCCGGGTGGCCGCCCTGCTCCGCCCGGAACTCTCTCCAACGGTCGTCATTCGCAGCACAATCCTCCCAGGAACGTCACGTCAGTGGGCTATTCCACTCCTGGAAACAATCAGCGGATTGCACCACGGTAAACACTTTCGTTTCGCGTATTGCCCCGAGTTTCTCCGTGAGAGTCATGCGGTAGCGGATGCATCCGCTCCGCGGGTCCATCTGATCGGTGCGTTGGAATTGGGGCATGGCGATGCCATCGCGGAAGTTCTAGCGCCGTTCGAGGCGCCGGTTGTGCGGGTTTCGCTCGAGGCCGCGGAACTGCAGAAGTACATCCACAACACGTTTAACGCGCTGAAAATCAGTTTTTTCAACGACATGCGTCGAGTGGCGAAACAGCTCGACGTGATCGCGGATGCCGAGGCGATATTCTCGGTAACGTGTCAGAGCGCCGAGGGCATGTGGAATCCCGCCTATGGCACGCGGAACTGGGGGCCTGTAGCAGGCCACTGCCTCCCCAAGGACCTAGAGGCGTTTCTGGGTTGGATGAGATCGTGCGATCTCGATTCTCCGCTCCTCGAAAGCCTGTCGGCGTTGCGGAGACACGGAGAGTGAGGTGGCCCCCGATTTTCGAACGCGCAGATAAGGTGGAGGACCGAGGGCGGGGGCTCGCTCTGCGGAGACGGTCGATGGGCGGAAAACCAGGGGGCTCCTGGGCGGCCTTCACATTTGCCAATTTCCCCCTGGCCCACCTACGCTTCCTGTATGAAGCGGCAAATCACGCTGTCGCGCCCAAGCAGAGCAGTACAGAATCAACGCCCCGAGGACACGTCGGATGAACCAAGATCACGACCACACGCAGCCCCCGAGTACGGCCACGTGGCGCCCTTTGAGGATCTGGGTCCCGATCGTGCTTGTGCCACTGATGGGGTTGATGCGATTCGTTCCGGGTCTGATCCCCAACGGGCCGTCGATGATCTGGATGGCGAGCGCCTTCGGGCCGTTTCTGATCGGCTTGCTCGTCGTGCTGTGGTGGCTGCTGGCCAGCCGCGCCCGCTGGTTCGAGCGGATCCTCGGCGTCCTGGGTCTGGTCGCTGTTGTCGGGATCGAGCAGATGATCTGCCATCCGTCGATGCGCGGGCCGCTGCCGATCGTGCTGACAATCCCGCTGGCGATCGCGGCGGTCGGACTTGGCGCAATGCTCTTCGGCCGCATGCTCTCCATCCGGCGCACGGCGCTCGCCCTCGGGCTTGCCGTTCTGGCAACGGCCTACTCGGCCCTCGTCCGCACCGACGGCGTGTGGGGGGATTTCTCGTTCCGATTCGACTGGCGCTGGAAGCCAACCGCGGAACAGTTGGCGACGGAAGAGATTCGCCGAGCCGGAAGCGTCGCCGTGG
>CANGGC010000390.1 GCA_947453125.1 Planctomycetaceae bacterium
CGAATGCGAGCGGGTGTCGGAGGCGAATCTCGCGCAGAGCATCCACCTCATCAACTCGGCCGACATCCTCGGCAAGCTCGGGGGGGATGGCCGGGCCTCGAAGCTCGTCGCCGATCAAGGGCGTGATGATGCCGCGAAGGTCGCGGAACTGTACCTGGTGTCGTTCTCCCGGCCGCCGTCGGCGGAGGAGAACGGGCTCGTCCAGAAATACCTCGAGGGGCACGGCGATAATCGTCAGGCCGCCTACGAGGACGTGATCTGGTCGCTGCTCAACACCAAGGAATTTCTCTTCAACCACTGATTTCATTCACGAAGGGACCGTTCAACCCTGGGGTGGGGCTGATCGGGGGCAAAGGTCCCCCGATCCAAATTGCGGACCGGCAGCGAAGCCACGGACGGCCGGCGGTGCCCCGCACCCGTCCTCCCCGTGGAACGCACGATCATGAGATTCCTCCGCTCCCCCGCCGCCGCGATCCCCGCTGCCATCCTGGCGATCGCCGGCCTACTTGCCTCCCCGCCAGCGCTGGCCGACTTCCCCCGCGCGGCACTGTCCGCCCTCCAGCCGACCGGTGGCCAGCAGGGCTCGCAGGTCACCGTCACGCTCCTCGGCGCCGACCTCGACGACCTCGAGAAGCTCATCTTCTCCCACCCCGGCATCTCGGCCACGCCGGAGATGACCGCACCGACGGAGTTCGACCCGCAGCCCCGCGCCATCCCGCGGAGGATGGTCGTCACGATCGCCCCCGACGTGCCGGCCGGGTTGTATGACGTTGTCGCCGTCGGCCGCTACGGCGCGAGCAACCCACGCACGTTCCTCGTCGGCACGGCTGCCGAGATCGCGAAGGCTGGCGAGCCCGACGGTCTTTCCAAGGCTCAGGAGGTGGCCGCCGACGCGACGATCACCGCACGGGCCACGGCGGGCAAGTCGGATCACTTCGCCGTCCCGCTCAAGGCCGGCCAGCGGATCCGCGCCGAGGTCTGGGCTAGGCGGATCGATTCGCGGATGACGCCGGTGCTCGACGTTCTCGATGGCGCCGGCCACGTCCTCGCCACCGCCCGCCGCCGCCACGCCGACGATCCGTTCCTCGACTTCACCGCCCCGGCCGATGGACGCTACGTCCTGCGGATCCACGATCTCTACGCCGCCGGTGGCGACGACAATCACTACCGGCTCGGCGTGTCGACGGCACCGCAGATCGACTTCGTCTTCCCGCCGGTGGCCCGGATCGGCGAGTCGGTGAAGGTCGACGTCTACGGCACGGGCCTCCCCAGCGCCACCCCAGCGGCGCTCCCGGCGCTCTCCGCCCAGGAGGGAACGGCGGGGCTCGAGAAGATCACGATCGACGTCCGTGCCGGCGATCCGGCCCGCGGCGCGACGGCGCGCAACGCCTGGAGGTTGCTCGCGCCACGCGATGCCACGGCCGATCTCGTCGATCTCTTTGGCGACGTTCCCGGTGCCGTGCAGCCGCTCGCCCCGGCTTTGCTCGCCCCGACCGCTCCAATCATCGAAGCCGAGCCGAATGACCAGCCGGCTGCGGCGCAGAGCATCGCCTTCCCCGTCACGCTCGCCGGTCGCTTCTACCCCCGCGGCGACCGCGACTGGTTCACCTTCGAAGCGAAGGCCGGCGACACGTTCTTCCTCGACCTCATCTCCAACCGACTCGGCCTCCAGACCGATCCCTGCCTGACGATCGAGAGCGTCACGGCCGGCCCCGACAGTAAGCCGGTGGGGAAGGAACTGGCCTTCGTCGACGACGGCCCGGCCGAGTTTGTCGGCGGCGCCATCGACCGCCCGTCGGCCGATCCGACGATCGAGTTCAAGGCCCCGGCAGACGGCACGTACCGGATCCTCGTCCGCGATCTCAAGGCCGATTCTCGGACTTCCCCCGAGAACGCCTGGGTGCTCGTGGCGCGCAAACCCTCCCCCGACTTCCGTTTGCTCGCGCTCCTGGCGGAGCAGAACCGGGCCGATGCCAACAAGGCGAATGTCGTCCCGCCGGTGATCGACATCGGCGGCGCCACGACGATCGACGTCATGGTCTTCCGCACCGACGGGTTTTCAGGCGACGTGACGGTCGAGGCCGAGGGACTGCCGCCGGGCGTGACAGCAGCGCCTGCCGGCCCCTCCAAGGCCTCCCGATTCCAACTCGTCCTTTCGGCCGCCGAGGGGATGAAGCCCTGGTCGGGAACAATTCGGGTCGTCGGCCGGGCGAAGGTCGGCGAGGCCGACGTCGTCCACACGGCCCGCGTGGCAACGCTCCGCTTCAACGCCGACAACCAGAACGTGCCGCGGATCGTTCATGAGCTCCATGACGTCACGCTCTCGGTGACCGGCGAGGCCGCGCCGCTCACGGTCGCCCCGACCGAGACGAAGGTCTGGGAGACGGCCCGCGGGGGGAAGGTTTCGATCCCGCTGTCGCTCGTCCGTCGTCCCGGTGGCAAGGGGGATGTCTCGCTGACGGCGCCGGGGCTGCCGGCCGAGCTCAAGGTGCCCGAGATCAAGATCGCCGAGGCGGCCACGGCAGCCACGGCTGAGATCGATCTCGATCCGAAGCTCCCCGCCGGCACCTACCAGATCCTCCTCCGCGGCGCGACGAAGATGGCCTATGCCCGCAATCCCCAGGCGGCAGAACTGGCCAAGGCCGATCATGAGCGGATCGCGGCCCTCGTGAAGGAACGCGTGGCTCAGGTCGAGGGGGCGAAGACGGGCCTCGCCGCCACCGACAAAGTGCTTGCCGACATCCAGGCTGCCGGCCAGCAACCGACGGCCGAACAGACCGACGCGAAGGCGAAGGCCGATGCGCAGCTCAAGGAGGCGGAGGCGAAGGCCAAGGCCGCCGAGGAGGAGCGCGTCCGCCGCGAGAAGGTTGCCGCCGATGCGGCTGCGGCCGCGGCGCCGAAGGACATCGACGTGCCAGTGATCGTTCCCTCGATCATGCTCCGCGTCGCCGAGGTGCCGCTGGAGTTTGGCGCGCTTCCGGAACAGGTCGCGCTCAAGCAAGGCGCCACGGCCGATCTCGCCGTCCCCTGTGAGCGCCGTTACGGCCTGGCCGGCGACATCGTCCTCGAGGCGACTCCAGCGAATCCCGTGCCGGGGCTGTCGATCGCGGCAGTGACCGTGCCGGGGGATCAGGGCCAGGGAATCGTCAAGATCGTCACCACCGGCGAAACCCCCCCTGGCCGCTACGAGTTGGTCCTGAAGGGTAAGGTCAAGTTTTACGATCGGGATGTCGTTACCGAACGCAAGGTTCCTGTGGTCGTCGAGGCGCCTTGAGCATCGTGGTGAGACTTGAGCGTCGCGGTGAGATGTGATCGATGTCGCGCGGCGACGCATGGGCGTCCGTGGGCGGGCCCGAGTCGGGCCTGCAGAGTTCCGAACGAGGAGAGAGGCTTCCGATGAGCATCAACCGATTCCGCACCGCCGTCACCCGATTGCTTGCGGTTCCAGCCGCGGCCCTGCTCGGCCCCGCCGTGCTCCTCGCCGACGGCCTGCCGATCACGGCGCCTGAACGCACCGACGCTGTGCGTTTCCAGGACGAGATCCTTCCGATGCTCTCCGCCAACTGCACCGCCTGCCACAACGCGAAAATCCACGAGGGGGGACTGATCCTCGACTCCCTCAAGGCGATCCTCACCGGCGGCGATTCCGGGCCGGGCGTGATCGCCGGTAAGGCGGCGGAGAGCCCCGTCTTCCTCCGCTCGGCCCACCTCCAGGAGGATTTCATGCCTCCGCCGGAGAACAAGGTCGGCGCCCAAGCGATGAGCCCCGCGCAACTCGGGCTCCTCGAGCGTTGGATCAACGAAGGAGCCGCCGCCGGCCCGGCCATCGCGAAGAAGCCGATCCACTGGCGGCCGATCCCGGCTGGGACCGGCGGAGTGCTCGCCGTGGCGATGAGCAATGATGGCCGCGTCACCGCCGCCGCCCGCGGTGGGCGATTGAGC
>CANGGC010000391.1 GCA_947453125.1 Planctomycetaceae bacterium
CGAGCCAATCATCGACCGCCTCACCAAGAGTCGACAGCCCCGTGTCTTCGAGCGGCGGCAGGAAGAGATGGAGCCTGCCGGAGCGGATCTCGGCCACGATCGCCGTCCGCACGATCGACGTCCCTGCCCGGATCTCCGCTTCCTGGGCCCATGGCAGAAGCCCCATCGGGAGCCGGAGCCCCGCCGGCGAATCGCCGCTGATGAGGAACACCTTTCCCAGTGGCACCGGCCACGCGCTCGACCGCCAGGTCGCCGGACTGAGCCCCCGTTGCCGGAGGAGCGGCAGCACCCACGCCACCGCCGGCCCCACCACCGGGGCCGCGTCGGGGGCGGCTGGATCGATGAGCGGCGGCTCGTGGGCCGGAAGGACAAAGGTCGGATCGACCCCGAGCCGCCCGGCAAGGTCGGCGAGCATCGTTCCCGGGTCGGCCGAGGCGGGGGCCGTGGGATCTGCGGCGGTCGTGTCGTCGGAAAGCAGGGCGCCGTGCTGCCAGAGAGGCACGCCGTCGGCGCGCCAGATGAGCTCGAGCGCCCAACGGGGGAGCGGCTCGCCGGGATACCACTTCCCCTGCGATTCCAGCAGCACGCCCCCCGGCGCGAGATCGGCAAGCAATCGACGAGCGAGGATGCCGGCCCGGCGACGCTTGTCGGCCCCGAGCGCCGCCATGTTCCATTCCGCGCCGTCGTAATCGTCGATCGAGACGTACGTCGGCTCGCCGCCACTGGTGAGCCGCACGTCGCCGGCAGTGAGGACGCCGTCGACGGTGCGACCGAGCCGGTCGATCCGCTCCCAGGCCGCTTCGGGGAAGGGGAGCGTCGTCCGCGGCCCCTCCGCCACCCGATCGACGCGCATCGTCACGTTCATCGTGCTCGTGCAGGGCTCGGTGAGCCCCGACACCGGCGACGCACTGGCCGGATCGGGCGTCGCCGCGAGGGGAAGATGCCCCTCCGCGGCGAGCAGGCCGCTGGTCGGATCGAGGCCGATCCAGCCGGCGCCGGGGAGATAGGCCTCGGCCCAGGCATGGAGATCGGTGAAGTCGCTTGTCGGCCCCGGCGGACCATCGAGCGGCGGCTGATCGGGGGCGAGTTGGATGAGATAGCCCGAGCAGAACCGGGCCGCGATCCCCATCGCGCGGAGGAGCGCGACGAGCAGCCAGGCCGAATCGCGGCAGCTGCCGGTGCCGCTGGCGAGCGTCTCCTCGGGTGTCTGCACCCCCGCTTCCATCCGGATCCGGTAGCCGATCCGCTCGAACACGAGCCGATTGAGGGCCACGAGGACGTCGATCGTCCGCGGCGGCGGGGCGACGAGATTCGCCCGCCGCGCCTCGCTGACGAGCCCGGAGAAATGGTCGCCTCCGACCGTCGGCGCGAGATACGGCGCGAGCTCCGCGGCGAGGACGGGATCGTAGGGGAAGGGGAACGTCTCCGCCTCGGCATCGAGGAAGAAGTCGAAGGCGTTCACGGCCACGAGATCGGCGACAAGATCGACGGTCAGAGTGAACTGCCGCGTCGGCTTCGGGAACACGATCCGCGCCAGCTGATTGCCCTGCGGATCCTGTTGCCAATTGAGAAAGTGGTCGCGCGGCTCGACGACGAGCGAATAGCTCTCGATCCGGGTGCGGCAATGAGGGGCCGGACGGAGCCGGACGACGTGCGGCGAGAGCCGCACCGGCCGGTCGAAGGCATAGTCCGTGCGGTGATGAAGGGCGATGCGGATCGACAAGGGCACTGGCTCCCGGGACCGTCGGCTCAGCCCGCTTCCGCGACGGTCCCCACCGGACGGAGGGCGAAAAACGTCGTATCAATTGCGTCGTTGGCGGCATTGAGCCGCGTTTGGAAGGCATCGATCCAGCCGTGCAGGCCACGCGGGGCGCCAGCCTGAGAGTCGCCGAGGATCTCGTCGATGTCGGCGTAGTCGAGGGTGGCCCGGAGCCGGCCGAGCTGCCGTTCGGCCGGGGTCGAGTGCGTCCCCTTCGTGCCGCCGGTGATCACCAGGAGTGATTCTTCCGCCTTCACCAGGCAGAAGTGCATGGCCCGCGGGAAGGCCCGGTCGAGGACGAGGAAGCGGACGGTGTCCTTGCGCGACACAGCCCCGTACTGCTTGCGGTACATCTCCAGGGCGCTGGCGCTTTCGAGCACCGACGACCAGCGCACCGGATCACGCCCCGCCCCCTCCTCGCCGCCGAAGAAGTGCTCGACGTCGAGGAATCGGCTCGTTTTGTCGGCCCGCTCGAGGAGCCGGCCCATGCGGGCGAAGTGCCATGCCTCGCCGTGCGACATCGTGCCGTCGGTGGCGCCGGTGATGAGCTGGCTGGCCCGCTGGATCTCGTCGATGAACTCGCGCGGATCGGCGAAGTCGGCCCGGGCCGCCGAGGCACCGCGGACGGAGAGATAGCACTTGTTGATCTCCTCCCACATCGGGGAGCTGATCATGTCGCGCACCGTGCGGGCGTTCTCGCGGGCCGCCTGAAGGCAGCAGTAGATCGAGTTGGGGTTGGCGGGATCGAAGGCGAGGAAGTCGAAGACGCGCGCCTGATCGGCCAGGCCGTGGCGGGCCCAGAAGTCGGATTGATCGCCGAAGGCACACACCAGCGCGTTCCACAGCCGCCCCGGCTCGATTGTCCCTTCGAGCGCCAGGCCGAGCGTCGTCTCGATCGCCCGGGCGACGTTCTCGGCCCGCTCGATCTGGCGGTTCATCCAGAAGACGCTGTCGGCGACGCGGGAGAGCATGCGACGTTCCCGAGGGATGGGCGGGGGGGACGGGAATGGTGGGACGCAGAAAGAATCAGCGCGATGGACTGGGAGCGGCCGGGCTGTCGCCAGTGGGGCGCTGGACGACCCAGGTGTCCTTGCTGCCGCCCCCCTGCGACGAATTGACGACGAGCGATCCCTTCACGAGCGCGACGCGCGTCAGCCCGCCAGGGAGGACGAAGATCTCCTCGCCGTAGAGGATGAAGGGCCTGAGATCGACATGCCGCCCCTCGAGCGAATCGCCGACGACCGTCGGCACGCGCGACAGGGCGAGCATCGGCTGGGCGACGAAGTTGCGGGGGTTAGCTTTGATGCGTTCGCGGCAGTCGTCGAGTTGCTGGCGCGTGGCCCGCGGCCCGAGGACGATCCCGTAGCCCCCCGATTCATTGGCCGGCTTGACGACGAGTTGGTCGAGCTTCGAGAGGACATGCTGACACTGATCGGGCTCGCCACAGACGAACGTCGGCACGTTGGGAAGGATCGCGTCCTCGCCGAGGTAGTAGCGGATGATCTGGGGAACGTAGGCATAGACGGCCTTGTCGTCGGCGATCCCGGTGCCCGGCGCGTTGACCAGCGCCACGTTGCCGGCCCGGTAGGCATCCATGAGCCCGGGCACCCCGACGACCGAGTCGGAGCGGAACACCTGCGGATCGAGGAAATCGTCGTCGATCCGCCGGTAAATGACGTCGACCCGCTCCAGTCCCCGCGTCGTCCGCATGAACACCTTCCGGTCGACGACGACCAGATCGGAGCCCTGGACGAGCTCCACCCCCATCTGCCGGGCGAGGAAGCTGTGCTCGAAGTAGGCGGAGTTGTAGATCCCCGGCGTGAGGACGACGACGGTCGGATCGCGCGACTGCGGCGGCGCTACGTACTCGAGCATCGCCAGGAGCTTTTCGGGGTAGTTCTCCACCGGGCTGACGCGGAGGCCCTCGAAGAGCTGCGGGAAGGTGCGCTTCATAACCTCCCGGTTTTCGAGGACATACGACACCCCCGACGGCGTCCGGAGGTTGTCCTCGAGGACATACATGCGGCCGTCGCCACCGCGAACGAGGTCGGTGCCGGTGATGTGGCACCACACGCCCCGCGGCGGGGTGAGCCCGGCACAGGGGCCGCGGAAACACTTTCCCGAATCGACGAGCCAGTCGGGGACGACGCCGTCTTTGACGATCCGGCGCTGGTTGTA
>CANGGC010000392.1 GCA_947453125.1 Planctomycetaceae bacterium
CGCGGATCCACTACCAGCCTGGCGACATCGGCAGCAGTGCTGACATGGAAGGGCTCAAGGAACGGCTGGCCGTGCTCGAAGGGGCCGCGGCCGTGACGCGCGTCTACTACCTCGCGACGGCGCCGCAATTCTACGAGCCGGTGGTGGGAGCGATCGGCGCCCTCGGGATGGCGAGCGAAGAGAACGGCCCGCGGCGGATCGTCGTCGAGAAGCCCTTTGGCACCGATCTGGAAACAGCCAAGCGGCTCAACGCCCACCTCCACACCGTCTTTGCCGAGAGCCAGATCTACCGGATCGATCATTACCTCGGGAAGGAATCGGTCCAGAACATCATCGCGCTGCGCTTTGCCAACACGATCTTCGAGCCGGTCTGGAACAGGCGCTATATCGACCACGTGCAGATCACCGTCGCCGAGGAGGTGCCGGTGGGGCGGCGCGGTGCCTATTACGACGGCTCAGGCGTCCTCCGCGACATGTTCCAGAATCACCTCCTCCAGTTGCTCATGGTGACGGCGATGGAGGCACCGGTGAAATACCGGGCCACCGCCGTGCGGAACGAGAAGGTGAAGGTGCTCGAGTCGATCCGCGCCTACGAGCCGGCCGAGGTGGCTGCCGCCGGTACGCGCGGGCAATACCGCGGCTATCTCGCCGATCCCGGCGTCGCCCCCGGGAGCCAGACGGCGACCTTCGGCGCCATCCGCCTCGAGATCGACAACTGGCGCTGGCAGGGGGTGCCGTTCTACCTGCGGAGCGGGAAGGCGATGTCGTGCCGGACGACGCAGATCGTGATCGCCTTCCGCCAGCCGCCGCTGGAACTTTTCGCCGAGGGGAAACGCGGCATGCTCCGCGAGGGAAACCGGCTCGTGATCCAGATCCAGCCGGCCGAGGGGATCCAGCTCCACTTCCACACGAAGGTGCCGGGGGGGGGCATGAAGCTCCGCCTCACCGACCTCGAGTTCAGCTACTCGCGCGAGTTCAAGGGGCGACTCCCGGAGGCGTATGAGCCGCTCCTCCTCGACGTCATGACCGGTGAAGCGAGCCTCTTCGCCCGTTCCGACGAGGTGGAGAAGTCGTGGGAGATCATCGACCCGTTCGTGCGGGCGTGGAGCTCCGGGGAAATGGCGCCGATCGATCTCTACGAGCCTGGCAACTGGGGCCCGACCTCGAGCGATGCCTGGATCAATGCCCAGGGGCGGAGCTGGTTCGACATCTGCCCGGTGCTGTGATGTGGTGAGCGGCACGGCCGGCCAAGCCGGCGGGGGATTTTCTTTGGCTGACTCTGTCCCACTCCAAGCACCGCCACTGCGGGCCTTCCCGGCGCCCTCGATCGGCCATGTGCAGCTCGCCTCGCCCGTCCTCCAGGCGGCCCTCTCCGGCTACAGCGACCGGGCGATGCGCGTCCTTGCGCGCCGCTACGGCGCGGCCTACTGCCTCGGCGAAGTCCTCCTCGACGCCTTCGTTGTCACGGCCGACCGCAGCAAGCGCAACAACGCCCGGCTCGCCCTCTCCCCCGAGGAGCATCCCGTCGGCGCGCAGCTCATGGGCTCCAATCCCGACGACTTCCCCCCCGCGGCCCGCCGGCTCGTGGCCGAGGGCTACGACGTCATCGACATCAACTTCGGCTGCCCCGTCAAAAAGGTGCTCGGCCGCTGCCGCGGGGGCTATCTCCTCAGCGTCCCCCAGACAGCCCTCGAGATCGTCGCCCGGGTGCGCGACGCCGTGCCCGCCAACATCCCCGTCACCCTCAAGATGCGCCGCGGGATCGATGACTCGGCCCAGAGCGCCGAGCGGTTCTGGACGATCTTCGACGGTGCCTTCGAACGGGGCGTCGCCGCGATCACCGTTCATGGCCGCACCGTGCAACAAAAATATGTCGGCCCGAGCAACTGGGAGTTTCTCGCCGCCGTCAAACGCCACGCCGGCAAAAGGACCGTATTCGGCTCAGGAGACTTGTTCAGTGCCGCGGCCTGCCTGGCGATGCTCGAACAGACCGGCGTCGACGGCTTGAGCATCGCCCGCGGGGCAATCGGCAATCCATGGATCTTCCGCCAGACGCTCGCGCTCCTCGCCGGCGAGCCGCTCCTGCCGCCGCCAACGATCCACGAGCAGGCCGACGCCCTCCGCGACCACTGGAGCCTCGCCGTCGACCTGTATGGCGAAAACCTCGCTGGCCGGCAGATGCGGAAGTTCGCCATCAAGTATGCCCGGCTCCACCCCGATCACCTCGCCGTCCGCGACGCCTTCGTGCGTGTGAAGGTGAACGACGACTGGCAGGGAGTGATCGCCCGGCACTATCTCTCCGACGGGCCGGGGCGCGACCCTGCCGCCGACATCGACGAGACGGCCAGCTGCGACGAAGGAGAGGGGTGATGCCGGCCGGCGCGGGAAGCTGACTGCCACCAGCGGCTGTCCTTTCCCGCCGTCGCCGCCGATCACTGCTCCCCGGATGGATCCCCGGGGCGCCGGGCACTGCCGTGAAGCGCCTCCTCGATCTCGCAGCGGACGTCTGCGTCGGTCTCGAGGTCCTGGCGGGCGGCGAGCGCCGCCGCGGCCCGCCCGGCACACTCTCCCCCCGCAGCGACCCACCGCCCCAGCGCCCAGGCGACCGCCCCACGGACCTTGCTGTCGGCGTCGTCGAGCGCCGCGACGAGCGCGGCAGCGGCCGCGGGATCGGGGCGGTTGCCAAGCGCGATCGCCGCCGACCGGAGCAGCCCCGACCGCTTCGCCCGGAGGATCGCCGAGCCGCGGAAGCGTTCCCTGAAGGCCGTGTCGTCGAGGCCGAGGAGGCTCGCAAGCTCCAGGCCGCCAGCGCCATCGCGGGGCTGGAGCGCCGGCTCTGCCGAACCAGGCGCGCGACGATTCCAGGGGCAGACCTCCTGGCAGACATCGCAGCCGAAGATCCACGTCCCCAGCGCGGGGCGAAGCGCTGCCGACACCGGGCTGCGCTGCTCGATGGTGATCCCGCTGATGCATCGGCTGGCGTCGAGGAGGCGGGGGGCGACGAAGGCCCCGGTAGGGCAGGCGTCGAGGCAGGCGGTGCAGGTGCCGCAGTGATCGACGCGGATCGGCTCGGCTACCGGGAGAACGAGATCGGTGAGGAGCGCCGTGAGGAGGAAATAACTGCCGGCCGCGGGATCGATGAGGAGGCAATTCTTGCCAAACCATCCCAGCCCTGCGAGCCAGCCAAACTCCCGCTCCGAGAACGGCGCGGAATCGACGACGCCGCGCGTCCGGCTGCCTGGCACGCGGGCCTCGAGCCAGGCGCCGAGTTCGTTGACGCGCCGGCGGAGGAGCGGGTGGTAGTCGTCGCCGCGGGCATAGGCGGCCACCCGGCCGCTCCCGACTGCCGTCGCCCCCTCCTCCGGCCTGGGATGGTCGGTGGCGAGCATCACGACACTGCGGACGCCACGGAGCATGCCTTCGGGATTGCGACGAAGCGGCTCGTGCCCGGCGAGCCAATCGGTCATCGGCCCGCCAAGGCCGCGCTCCAGCCAGCTGCGAAACGCCGCATGGACGAGGCCGTCGCGGTGTTCGCTGGCCGTTGACGCCACACCGAGCCGCGAAAATCCGAGCCTCACTCCCTCAGCCCGGAGGTCGTCGAGCAGCCCGTCCGGGTCGGCCGTCGCACCGGTCAAAGGGGGAGGAATCGGAAGCACGGGGAATGGCGTGGCGGGAGGGAGTCGAGAAAACTTGAGAACCTGGCGAAGGAGGGGCCTCTGCCAGACGTTCCCCATGGACGAGCCGACTGGCGGTCGACAAGCCGACTGGGGTGGTGTGGGTGAACTGCTCTGGACCGGATGGGGGGATTCGCTATTGTCCCGCCGTCTTGAATGTTTCCCAGCCCCCCGCCCGTCCGCGGAGACGCCGTCGTGTCCCACGCCATGCCCCTTCGACGTCCGTTCCGTGGAATGCGGCCCGTCGCGGCTCCCGCATCGAC
>CANGGC010000393.1 GCA_947453125.1 Planctomycetaceae bacterium
CAGCCGCTCGAGCCACCCCTCTTCGAAGCAGGTGCGGTGGGTGTCGGGCCAGACGCCGAACTTCTCCCCGTCGTCGCCGAACACCGCCAAGCTCCCGTGGCGCCGGGCGGCGAGGCCGCGGAGATGATCGATCGCCTCCTCCGGGGTTCCGAAGGGGATCACATACCGGAGCCGCTCGCTCACCGGGAAGACCGCCAGCGTCGCCCCGTCCCCCTCGGTGAGCCAGTGACGATCGAGCTGATTTTCGGCCAGGCCGGCGGCCTTGAAGTGGGTGTCGTCGAGGATCGTCCACTCGACCCCGGCCCGGGCGAGATCGGCGGCCATGCCGGGATCCCACACCCGCTCGGCCAGCCACATCCCGCTGACGCGCGTCTTCAGACGGCGCTCGAGATAGGCGGTGTAGCGGCGGATCTGGCTGACGCGGTCGCGCGGAGGGAGCATCGCCAGGACCGGCTCGTAGAACGCGCCGCCGACAATCTCGATCTGGCGTTCGTCGGCGAGGCGTGCGAGCCGGTCGAGATATTCCGGATGGTTGTCGTCGAGCCATTCACAGAGCGGGCCGCTGGTGTGGATGGCGACGCGGATGCCGGGGTGGCGTTCGAGGAGATCGAGGAGCGGCTGGTAGGCATCCTTCCAGGCTTGTTCGTAGACACCGTCGAAATTACCGATCGGCTGATGGTCGTGGATCACGAAGACGAACCGGACAGCGGGGGGCATGAGGGCCTCGACGGCAGGGGGAATGGCCGAACCGGTGCCTGACGGCGCTGACGGAGGAGTGGAGACGGCCTTCGAAAGCGAGCCCGGATCGATCGGGCCGCGCCGCCCTTGTTTGAGCGCGGCAGGCAGCGCAGCGTCGCGTCGCGGGTCGTAGGCGAAGGGCTACGCGGGGGCGGGGGACGGGTGGGAGGACGGGCGGGAGGGTTGGATTCTCCACCACCGCCCCCCGCTGCTGCAAACCGGCCCCGCTGGAAATCCTCCGCGGCTTCGGTCGGGTCGGTGGTGCGGGGGATCGCTGGTTCGATCAGTCGGCCCGCAGACGCCGCGCCGACTCCTCCGGCGACATGATCGAGATGTGGCATCCGATTCCCAGTTCGAAGCCGGCCAGGGGAGAGATCCGCGGCACGATCTCGAGGTGCCACCGCCAGCCCACAGGCACCTGGCCATCCCAGGCGCGACACCCCCGGGGCAGCGCCCCCGGCCGCTCGGAGTGCGGGGAGAACGGGGCCTGATGGAGCCACCAGTTGAACTCCGCTCCCGGAGCCGCCCGCTCGATGCGAGCCACGACCTCGCCGACGAGATCGGCGAGCCCGGCGACGACCTCCGGCCCGGCAGCATGGAACCAGGGCCCAGGCTGCCGGGGGAGGATCCAGGTCTCCAGGGGCTGCCGTGGCGCTGGTGGAACGAGGGCCACGAGATCGGCCGTGCTGGCAACGACGCGCCGCTCGATCTTCGCCTCGCGGAGGATGCCCGCAAATGGATCACCGTCACAGGCAAGCTTCGCGACGATCAGCGGCGGCACGAAGTCGAGGGCCACCAATTGGCTGTGGACATGGTCGAGGGAAGCGCCGGCGGCGGGGCCGGAGTTTTTGAACACCATTCCCCAGGCGAGATCGTCGCGCTCGGCCAGGTGGCCCAGGCGCTCCCGGACAAGCTGCCACGAAGCCCGCCAGGCGAGGGGATCGATGTCGAGGATCGAGGTATCGTGCCGCGGTGACTCGACGACCACGTCGTGGATCCCATGGGCAGGCCGGGGTGATCCAGCAGTCGGGCCAGCAGTCGGGCCAGCAGTCGGACCGGCCGCAAGGCCTTCCGGGGAGTAAGGGAAACGATCGACGACGACGGGATAGCGATTGGGAATGATCCGCGCCAGCCAGGGGAGCGCCCGGTCGGCGGGGCTGCGGAGCACCTCGTGGGGGGTGAGGGCTTCGTTCCCGGCACAGAACGGACAGGCGGCAAGCGACTCCTCCCGGGGGCGTTCCGCCCGCGACGGGGCGACAAACACGGCCCGGCCGGAGAGCGGATCGGTCTCGATCCGGCAGGACGAAGCATCTGGCTGGGGGTCGTGCATGGCTCGTCGGCCGCCGGAAAAGCACCGTCGGACTCTTCCTTGAGGTGGCATCGCCTCCACTCTCCGGGGGCGAGGCGGGGGAGAGTATGGCATGGCCCTGAGGTCCACGGCCGCCAGAGGCGTTTGAACAGCCCGGTCGCCCCCCGTAAACTCTGGCGTCCCCGATCTCGAGCAAATCAGAACCCGAGGAAACCGCGCCCATTCAAGCGCGCCCAGGAGCCCCACCATGCTGACCGTCGGCGACCACTTCCCCCAGTTCACCGCCCAGGCCTGTGTCGGCACCGGCAAGGACGATCTGAAGCTGGTGAAGAACACCGATTACGCTGGCAAGTGGGTGGTCTACTTCTTCTATCCCAAGGACTTCACCTTCGTCTGCCCGACGGAGCTGGCGGAGTTCAACAAGCAGCTCAAGGCCTTCGCCGACCGCGACTGTGCTGTCGTCGGCGGCAGCACCGACAACGAGTGGTCGCATCTGGCCTGGCGGAAGTCCCATCCCGACCTCCACAACCTCGGCTACCCGCTCGTCGCCGCCCAACTCCTCGCCCCGGAGCTCGGCATCCTCGAGAAGACCGAGGGCTACTGCCTGCGGGCCACGTTCATCGTCGACCCCAACGGCGTCATTCAGTGGGTCGACGTCAACCAGGGGCGGGTGGGGCGGAACGTCGCCGAGGTGATCCGCGTCCTCGACGCCCTCCAGAGCGACGAGCTCTGCCCGTGCAACTGGAAGAAGGGCGACCCGTACGTGAAGGTCGGCTGATCGTGGCCCGACCGCGGACCTTCATCGATAAGTTCGGCGACGCCTTCCGGGGCATCGCCCGGGCCGTCCCGGGTCAGTCGAGCTTCGCCGTCCACATCCCCGCGGCCCTCGGCACCCTCGCCCTGGCGGCGGTGCTCCGCGTTTCACTCATCGAGTGGTGCGTCTTGGCTGGGGCGATCGGTGCCGTCCTCGCCGCCGAGGTCCTCAACACCTCGATCGAGATGCTCGCCAAGGCGGTGACGCAGGAATTCGACCCGTACGTCCGCGACGCCCTCGACATCGCCAGCGCCGGCGTGATGGTGACGGTGATCACGGCGGTGGTCGTCGGCACGCTCCTCATCGGCAACCGGGTCGGGATCCTGTTCGGGATGTGGTGAAACGGCCGGAGGACGGGCCGGCCGACAGTCCGGGTTCCCCCCGACACTTCGGGGCTCCCCCCGGCAGTTTCAGGTTGACCCTCTCAGCTCCCCCCCGATACCGTGTTCCCTCGATCTCCGGATTCCCTCCGGGGGGATCCCTGTTCATCGAGTCGATTTCTTCCTTCTGGAGTTGCATACGTATGCGCAAGTTGCTCGCCGAGGCGATCGGGACGTTCTGGTTGGTGCTGGGGGGCTGCGGCAGTGCCGTGATCGCCGCCGGCCTTCCCGACGTCGGCATCGGCTACCTCGGGGTCTCGCTCGCCTTCGGGCTCACCGTCCTCTCGATGGCCGTCGCCATCGGTCACATCTCCGGCTGCCACCTGAACCCGGCCGTCACCGCCGGCCTCGCCGCCAGCGGCCGCTGTCCCGCCAAGGATGTCCTCGGCTACGTCGTGGCGCAGTGCCTCGGTGGCCTTGCCGGCGCCGGCGTGCTGTACATGATCGCCCGCGGCGCCCCGGGCTTCTCGATGGATGGTGGCTTCGCCTCCAACGGCTACGGTGAGCATTCCCCCGGCGGCTACTCGCTCGTAGCCTGCTTCATCGCCGAGTTTGTCCTCACGGCGTTCTTCCTGTTCGTGATCCACGGTGCCACCGACAAGCAGTCGGGGACGATGATCGCCCCGATCGCCATCGGCCTCTGCCTGACGCTCATCCACCTGATCAGCATCCAGGTGAC
>CANGGC010000394.1 GCA_947453125.1 Planctomycetaceae bacterium
GCGCGGGTGTTCTCGGTCGAATACAACTCCCACTTCCCGCTCGATGCCGCGATCACGTTCGCCGACGACCCGGCCGAGGGCTGGCAGCAGGACCGGGGCTACGGTGCCTCGCTCAAGGCCCTCGTCCTGGTCGCGGAGGAGGCGGGCTATTCGCTCGTGACGGTGGTGCCGAAGCTCGACGCCTTCTTCGTCCGCAATGATCTTCTCGACGATGGCTCCGGGCGGCTCGCGCCCGCGCTCGAGACGTGGCGGCCGGCCACGTCGCTCCGCTTCCACGCGCCGCTCCGCGATCCGTCGCGCGTCGGCATCTTCCTCGACTACGAAGTCTTTCAGCGCACCGGCGGCGACCTCACCGCGAGCCGTGCGGCAGCGCGGGAGGTGAGTGAGCAGTGCCTCCTCGGCGGCGATGTAAAGCGTGGGCCGGTGCGCCGCGTCCTCAGCGCCTGCAAGCGAGCCCTCCGCCGGCTCCTCGGGCGGTAAAAGCGGGCCAGCCGTCTTTCCCGCCACCGATCCAGGGTAGATTCGATGGTTGGAGGACCGCTCACGTCTTCCTGTCCTTCCCCTGATTCGTTGGCTGGCACCTCTTTTGGATAGCTCATGCTCGTCAGCATCTTCAACGACGTCATCGGCCCGGTAATGCGCGGGCCGTCGAGCTCGCATTGCGCTGCCGCCCTGCGGATCGGCAGGCTGGCGCGCGATCTGATGGAGGGCCAGTTCGACGACTGCCTCGTCGAGTTTGACCGGGCCGGGTCGCTTCCCACCACCCACGACAGCCAGGGCTCCGACATGGGGCTGTTCGGCGGCCTCCTCGGCTGGGAGGCGACCGATGAACGCCTCCCCGGCTCGATGCAGACGCTCGCCGACAGCGGCGTGCGGATTCGCATTGAGACGATTGACGCCGGCGACCCCCATCCCAACACCTACCGGCTCACGCTCGCAGGCCCCCAGCGCTCGATCTCCCTTCACGCCATCTCCACCGGCGGCGGGATGATCGAGGTGATCGTGCTCGACGGCTTCGACGTCAGCCTCGGAGGAGACGCCTTCACGACGCTCCTCTGGGTGCAGGGTGGGGCAGTGGGGGGAGCGACCGCCCTCCGCGACGAGCTCGCCGTCCGCGAGGAGATCGATGCGGTCAACGTGCATGGGCGCGCCGCGGATGCGATCACGCTTCTCGAAATCCGCTCGATCGCGCCTCTTCCCCCTCCGCTCGTCGCGGCCCTCCGCAGCCGCCCGGGCGTCGCGCGTGTCTGTGAGCTCGCGCCCGTACTCCCCATCCTCTCCCGGCACGACTCGGCCGTTCCCTTTTCGACGGCCACCGAGTTGCTCGCCCGCGATAATGCCGGTGCGAAAGCGCTGTGGCAGCTGGCCATCGAGTATGAAATGGCGCGCGGCGGCCTCGATGAGGCGACGGTGGAACGAATGATGGTGGAGATCGTCCGCATTCTGCGGCGATCGATCGCCGCAGGGATCGCGGGCACGACCTATGCCGACCGGGTGCTCGGGTGGCAGTCGGGGGGATTTGACGAAGCCCTCCGGCAGGGAAAGCTCCTCGACGGGGGCGCGCTCAATCGGGCCATCCTTTATGTGACGGCGCTGATGGAAGTGAAGAGCTCGATGGGAGTGATCGTCGCCATGCCGACCGCGGGAGCGTGTGCGGCGCTGCCCGGCGTCGTCATCGCGCTGGCCGAGGGGATGGAGCTCAGCGAGGTGGAGATGGCCCGGGCGTTTCTCGCTGCCGGGCTCGTCGGGGCGTTCATCGCCACGGCCTGGACGTTTGCCGCCGAGGTGGGGGGATGCCAGGCCGAAGGGGGCGCCGCCTCGGCGATGGCCGCCGCGGCGCTGGTCGGCCTCGCCGGCGGGACGGCCGAGCGGAGCCTCGCTGCGGCGTCGATGGCCCTCCAAAACATGATCGGCCTGATCTGCGACCCGATCGCCAACCGGGTCGAGGCCCCCTGCCTGGGGAAGAACGTCTCCGCGGCGGCCAATGCCCTCTCGAGCGCCAACATGGCCCTGGCCGGCTTCGATCCGGTCATCCCGCTCGATGAAGTGATCGAGACCGCCCGCCGCGTCGCCGCACAGATGCCGCGCGAGCTGCGCTGCACGGCCCTCGGCGGCCTCTCGATCACCCCGACCTCGCTGGCGATTGAAGCCCGCCTCGCCTCCGCCCGCACTGGCTGCGGCAGCGGCGCCTGCGGCTGCCACTGAAAGTGTTCAAGCCCCGAGTCGTTTTTGTTCGACCAAGTTCCCCGACCGATCCTGCCCCCTCCGGAAGCCCACGATGAAGAAACCTGCCCGCGGCCCGTCCTCTTCTCCCCCGCCGCACGCCTCGCGCCCCGCGCCGCGGCCGCCGCATCAGAAGCGTCCGCCGGTGGCAGGAGGGACACGGCCGTTGGGGGGAACGAGAGCGGGGGAGCAGACGGGGGCCGCCGCCGGGGCGCCGCGGCCGGCTCCGGCCGGGGCAGGCCCGAAGCGGGAAGGGAAGGGGAGGCCGGTAGACGAGCGTGACGAAGCGGGGGATAGCGCCGATACGCGCCGCCATGCGTCGAAGTTGGAGCAGAAAGTCCATGGCTTGCGGGCCTGCACGGCGTTGTTTGCCAAGCGCCCCGGCGACATCATCCGCGTCTATCTGTCGGTCAATCGCAAGCCGACGTTCAAGGCGCTCCTCGAATACTGCGTTGCCAAACGACTCGGTTTTCAGTTCGTCGACGACGAGAATCTCCAGAAACTCTCCGGCGGGATTCATCACGAAGGGATCGTGATCCTCGCTCGTGAAGCACCGCGGATCAGCGTCGACGACTGGCTCGCCGGAATCGCGGCGAAAAAGATCGGCGGGCCGTTCCTCTGGCTCGACGGGGTGCAGAATCCCCACAACCTCGGATCGATCCTCCGCTCGGCGGCCCACTTCGGCTGTGGCGGGGTGATCGGTGAGGCAGCGCACCTTCCGCCGCTGTCGGCGGCGGCGCTGCGCGTCGCGGAGGGTGGGGCGGAGAGCGTGGGGCTCGTCGCAGTCGAGGATCCCGTCTCTACCCTCGGAGCCCTCAAGAAACTCGGGATGCGGATCGTGTCGACGACGAGCCGGGCCGGGACGCCGATCGCGTCGGCTGGGCTGTCGCGGGATGTCGTCCTCATCCTCGGGAGCGAAGCGGAAGGGGTGTCGCCCCGGCTCGGTCGGCTCGCCGACCTGCAGGTGCGGATACCGGGGAGTGGGGCGGTGCAGAGCCTCAACGTCGCGGTCGCCTGCGGGATCGTCCTTGCCGAAGCCTGCCGGGGATCTGGGGAGCCAGTGAAGAATCCGCGGAAATGAAACGTGGCGGTGGGGAAGCGACCGTGGTAAGATCCTGCCCAGCGAAGTGGCAAAGGTGCGATCGGCCACCGCGCGACAGATCGAGTGAGGCTCCGGGGCGAGGCAGTTCAGTGCCCGCCAATCCCAGCTTGGGGGAGTCTCCGGAAAGTTGATCTGTCGGCCTGCGGTTCGATCGATGATTCTTCTGACACACACACCGTGGCCGGCACGAGTTGCCTGGCGGGGTCCCGTGGAAACACCGGATGCCGTCGGCACGAAACAGCCGTTCGACCGCGGTTGAACATCACCTCCTTCGCCCCCCGCGGCCTGTTTCGTGCCGTGGGAACCGCTCCCTCCGGGAGCCGGTGGGCTTTTGTGTGTCGGCGTTCCTGGATCACCCCAGCGTGATTCCGTTGCCGCATCCTTGAAGCCTGCACCTGTCGGTCGCGATCGACCGATCCCGGCAAGCGGTGTTTCCAGCGTTCAGCACAGGACCGCTTCCATGCAGAAAGACCATTCCAGGATGACGACGACGACCAAAGACCACGCCCCAGCCAACCATCAGGCCGACCATCACGCCAAGCCGCGTGCGGAGCGGGCCCACCACGACCGGCGCGAGCATCACGACAAGCAC
>CANGGC010000395.1 GCA_947453125.1 Planctomycetaceae bacterium
ACTTCGACACGATAGAGCGTCGCTTGGCCACAGACGATGCAGGCCGTGAAAAGGTGGAGGCTTACCACCGCTTCCTATTCGACAACTCCCTGCCATCGCTCCGCGCGCATGTCCTCCGTCTCACGGGTGTGCGATTGGAAGGGGCGGTGGCCCACATTGATGCTGAACAATGCATCGTCTTCAAGACCTTCAGTACCAATCCGGCCGTCGATCTCTTTGTCATGGGGCAAGGCATTTCCGCTCTTGGGATCACGATCGATCACCACCATCATGCCGATTACACCATTGGCCGTGACACTGTGCTGATCTGATACCGATGCATGGCATTGACCGGCTCATCCGGCACGAAGCCGGCCGTACGGCGTGGCTGATCGAACCCGACACCACGTTCGAGCTGCGGCGAATCGCCCCCATGCCCTGAACGCGTCGCCAAGGCGATGGGCTACGACTCCTTCCCAATGATCCGGTTCGAGCGTCCGGATCACGGTTCGAGGATGTGCTTGCCGTTCGCAAACTGCCGGTGGCAGTCATGGCAGTGGTTCAACATCAGCTCGGAAGCCTTGCGTGCCTCGGGGAAATCCTTCGCCTTGGCCGCGTTCACGACCACGAGGGCGTCATTCCGCCGGAACCGGCACGGTAAGCTGGGCTTCGCCGGCCGCGGTCAGGCTCACCGCGCCGTTCAAGACACGCTGTTTGTCGGTGATGAGAAGCTGGCTGTCCTGGGGCACACGGCCCCCCTCTGCCCGCACCGTGAACTCATGTCGTACCCGGCCCGTCTCAGGCTCGACGATGTGAACCGCCCGCATGCAGGCGGGGCTCACGCACACCCGCAGGCAGGGGAGCTTGTCGGCCAAGGGGGCGGGATGACTCTCGAGCACGGAGAGCTGCACGTGATCGGCGGTTTCAGCCGGCGCCAGAGTGACCCGGATCTCGGAGCCCGGCAGGCTTGTCAGTTCCAGCCGACGCTCGACGCCGGGAGTGAGTTCAGCAAGCGGCACGGTGACGTCGGACGGTGTCTTCGTGAATCGAAACCAGGCGCGGATCTCGGCCCTGTCGGCTGATCTCGGCCAACGCGTCGCGAGAAGATCGAGCACCGGTACGGGGCGGTTTTGCTGGAAAGAGAGGTCGTAGAAGACGAACGGGGCTCCCACCGATCCTTCACCAGAACGCGGCGAAATCTCCACCCATGCCTCGGTGGGGCGCGGAGAGAACTCGGCGGCGTTGGCATTCTGGACCGAGAGCGGAAAGCGGATTGAGTCGCCGGCACGAGAGGCCAGATGGGCCCCCACGAAGCACAGCCGCTGCGGATCGGAGGGGGCAAACAGATTTGTCCGGCTGTCGCGCAGCCCCTGTTCGGTTCCCCCATCGTAACGGCGGAACTCGAGCCGCCTGCCGCCGCCGCTGACGTAGAGATCCAGCGCTTCGCCCCCTTCCGCCTCGAACCCACGCCGGGGCGGACTCGCCCCCGACTCGAGGACGGCTTCGTAGGCCTGTGGCCGACCGACGAGCGGAGGCGGCACCATGATCGACGAGCCGAGGGCAGCACTTTCCCGTGGCGCTTCGGGGCCCTGGAGCTTCCATTGCATCACCCGCAGTGACTCGCGGAGCGACTTGGCAAGTGTTTCGGCGTTGGCGGCCTCGAAGAAGCGGCCCCCGGAGCTCATGGCGAGATTGCGGACATCGTCCATCCTCGACGCGCGGTCGGTCGCATTGGGGGCGAACCCGAAGCCGACGACGTCGATTCGCAGGGGCACACGGCGACGGCCGTTCTTCCTGGCGAGCTGGTCCTCGACGGCCGCTGCCGTCACGAAGCGGCCGCCGGTCTGATCGTTCGCTCCATCAGTCACCACGAGGATCTGACCGGGGATATCCGTGCGGCCGCGGTCGAAGTCGGTCGTCAAGGCCTCCGAGATCGCGAGGTAGAGCGGCGTTTCACCGCCGGGTTCGATGGGCGCGAGCGTCATGCCGATCCGCTCCGCCGCCGCGGCCGTCAGCGCCTGCATCGGGAGAACCTGCTCGACATCATCGCCGGGCACCAAGGTGAACGGCGTGCCGGCACGTTCGGCGGCGGCCTTCGCGGCAGCGCCTGAGTTCGTCAGCCCGGCGACGTACTTGCCCTCCTTGTCCCTCGACCACTTCGTGCGGTGACCGTAGAGCCAAAGCGACACGTCCCAACGTCCGGATTTGGCCATGCTCGCGAGGAGCTCGGCGACGGCCGCCCGGCCGGCGTCGAGCCTGGTCCGGCCGTCGGCCAACCGCTGCCCCATGCTGCCTGAACAGTCGAAGATGATGGCAACGGACTGCGCTTGCGGCAGATCGCCGCGGACCGTGATCCGTGTCTCGAGTCGGGGAGAGGCCTCCCACTCTATCGTTCGTGAGGCCGAGGCAGCCGCGACCGGCAGTCCCACGACCATGCGGTGGCCGCGATACCACGCGGTCATGTCGAGGACCGCCGTGCGATTCAATTCGATGCTGCGAGCGGCTTCGGAATCGAGTTGCCAAGGAGCCTCCTCGGGCCGCGACAGCACGCGGACTCCAGTGCGGCTCGCGGGCCCTGGGCGAGTCGCCCCGGGTGAAACGTCCGTGGTATCGCGTTGCAGCAGCGCCAGCGGTGGGCCGGCCACGGACTCGGAGAGCCAGAGTGAGGCTAGGCCGAGAGGCACCCCGGGGCGGGCCGTGAGGCTCGCCTTGTTCCGCGGGGGCTCAACGTCGCGGGCCGAGGGGAGGATGAGCCTATTGGGAGTGAGTTCGAGGGTGGCGAAACCGTTCCACTGCGAGGCCACGGCGTTGATCTCCGCCGCGAGGCGATTGCGGTCGCGATCCCCGAAGCTGATACCGTTGCTGCGAACAATCTCCCCTGCCGACTCAAGCAACACGCGTGCCTTGTGAAAGCAATAGACCGGCTCATCCGGCTCGACACCTCCCCAGAACTCCTGGAGCGTGGTCTCGGCATGTTTCAGCAGTCGCTGGTGCCACGCGGCGGCGAAATACCGCTGTGTCGGCGTGGTGCCATCGCCGATGCGCGATCGCTGACCGGCCACGGCAGCCAGACGACGACTCACCCTGCTTCCGCGGGCGAGCAGGGTGAGAACCTTGGCATCGCTTTCGGGGTTGCCGACATCCAATTCGGCACGCTGACGGTCAAAGTCGGCGATGATGGCTGGGAGTGATCTCGCAGCAGACCGGACGGCGGTCACCTGTCGTCCGACGTTCGTGGCCATGTCGGCGGCAGTCGTGGGCAGTGAGGATGCCCCGGTTGCATCGGTTGCGAGGACTGGCAGGATCGGATGCGTCAGCTGGTTTCGCCACGGAATCCACCCGGCCACGACGGCAGCTGGATCGACGGGCGGAAGCGGTTCGTCGCTGAGGAAGGCTTCGCGGGCAAAAAGGGCTGCTTGGCGGCGATCGAGGTTGTCGGCCCGTCTGAGCAGTCGCATCCGCAGATCGCCGAGGACCAGCGGCACCCCCAGGACGCGACGGATGCGTCCGTACGTCCGCGGGCTGTCAGGAGCCTGGGTGGCGAGATCGGCGCAGTCCGTCAGGAAGACCGACTTGA
Organism: Planctomycetaceae bacterium; assembly: GCA_947453125.1. Taxonomy (GTDB): domain Bacteria; phylum Planctomycetota; class Planctomycetia; order Pirellulales; family UBA1268; genus QWOP01. Next base: position 3,557 of record CANGGC010000395.1, read on the forward strand.
GTGAGCCGAAGAGTGTTTCGCACGCGGAGCACAGTTCGTCGATCTTGTCGACCGACGCCGTCAGCGTGGGCTCGCTATTGCCGGTCGTCACCATGGCATCGACGGCCTGTTCCAGTTGCTCGACAGCCGTCAGCAGCGCCACGATGTCGGCGGGCTTCCTGCCGAGTCCTCCGCTCTCCAGGTCGCCCTGCTGGCGGACGGCGTGCCGCAACTCCTCGACCCACCATGTGACCAGAAAGGGAAGTTCCGCCCTCACCTCATCGAGCAATTCCAAGGCCTGAAGTTTCCGCGCGGAGAGCATCGCCCGTTGATCGAAGGCCTCGATTCCTTCCCGCGACAACACCACGGCCTTGTCGAT
>CANGGC010000396.1 GCA_947453125.1 Planctomycetaceae bacterium
CACGCTCGATTCTCAACGCGTTCATCGACGGCAGCCGGGGGCCATCCCCCGGCTGCCGCTTTTGTTGGCCCCGCGGCGAACGTGCCGTTGCCCGTTCCGGATCGCCACGGCATCCTTGAAGTCATGTTGAGCCATCCCTTCCGGAGACGATGCTCGATGAGTGCCCACAGCCACGACGAAATGCCCCTCGAAGTTTCCCCTACGGAAGCCGCCGAGATCCTCGCCGCCCCCCGATCGGAGCCATGTCTCCTCCTCGACTGCCGCACGGAGGAGGAGCACGCCACCGCCCGAATCGAGGGCTCCGTGCTGATCCCTATGCAGGAGATCGCCGGTCGCCTGGAGGAACTCGACGCCTGGCGCGGCGGAACGATCGTCGTCCATTGCCACCATGGAGTCCGCAGTCTCCGCGTCACGCAGTGGCTCCGCGAACGCGGATTCGCTTCCGCCACGAGCATGCGTGGGGGGATCGATGCCTGGAGCGCCGAGGTCGACACGTCGGTCCCCGTCTATTGAAGCCGGCGCCCGCCGTCAAAAGGCTCGCCGGCCATCACCCTGCTCAAGGCTTCGAGGTGCCGGGGCAGGAAGGGGACGGCGCCGTCGAGCAGCCCCGGCTCGTCCGCCTCCGGGACGAGCTTCGCCATGACGGCGGCGACGAGGCCCCCAAGCCCCGCCCCGGTCCGTGACGAGGTGGCAAGGACACCATCGGGCACAGGCGGCAGCGGCTTGAGATCGGCCTTCGACCAGACGACAAGGCCATCGTGCGGCGTTGGTTCAGCGCCAGTGTCGTCCACACGGATGACGAGGTCGGCAGCCCCTGTGGCCGCCAGGGCCCGGGCGATTCCGGCCCGTTCGGTGGCCCCCGAAGCCAGATCGCCGGCCTCGCGGAGGCCGGCGGTGTCGACGAGCACCACACTCCACCCACCGAAGACGAGCTGCGTCTCGATCACGTCCCTGGTCGTGCCCGGCTGGGGAGAGACAAGGCTGCGGGCATGGCCCGCCAACGCATTGACGAGGCTGCTCTTTCCGACGTTCACCGGCCCCGTGACGACGACCCGCCACGGCGCCGCCAAGCGCAGCCCGACCCGTGCCGCCCGCCGGAGCCGGTCGGCACGCTCGGCTGCGGCCACGCCATCCCCCCGGGACACGAGGGCCGCGATGCCTGTCAATTCTCCGTCGAGTTGACCGGCCAGTTGGCGGCAGAGGATCCGCGCCGGGCGGGGGGCGTCGATGTCGGCGAGCAGCGAGATCGCCTCCGCTGCCACCGTCGGGGCCCTGCCAGCATCCCACGCCGCGGCCGGGCGGCACTCCGCGCCGAGATGGACGAGATCGTCGAGGATGGCGGCGGCGGCCGCGGCCCCACCATGGCAGTGCACTTCCCAGCCGCGGGAAGCGCGGACGACGAGCACCTCCTCGGCGGCCACTCCCCCCGCTCCGCTCCCGAGTCCGCGCCATCGCCCGACGCCGATTCGCCCGGCCTCCCAGTCGCTGACCGCAACACTCCCTCTCGGCAGGAAGAGCGCCCCCACCATCCGCGTGGCCTGTGGTCCCCACAGGCCCACCACCGCAAGCGCGCCCCGTCCGGGGGGCGTGAGGAGCGCGACGGCGGCCACCGCCGGCCCGACTGGCCACTCACCGTGTTGGGGACTAAAACGATCGGTGGGCGTCAAGAACTGCGTCAAGGGATCAACCCGCCCGCGAGGAGACCATCATGGCCGAATGGATCGAGGAGGGGACGAAGGCCCCCGACTTCACGCTCCCCACCCACGACGGCGGCAAGCTGAAACTGTCGAGCCTCAAAGGGGCCCCGGTCGTGCTCTATTTCTACCCCAAGGATGACACGCCGGGGTGTACGAAGGAGGCCTGCGGTTTCCGGGATGCCTCCGCGGCGCTCCACACCCACGGCGCGGTGGTTCTCGGCGTAAGCCGCGACTCGGCCGCCAGCCACGCCAAGTTCCGCGACAAATACGCCCTCCCCTTCACGCTCCTGGTCGATGCCGACCATTCGATAGCGGAGAAGTACGGAGCGTGGCGGGAAAAAACCCTCTACGGCAAGACCACGATGGGGATCGTCCGCAGCACGTTCATCATCGATGCAGTCGGTCGCGTCGCGAAGGTCTTTCGTAGCGTGAAGGCCGAGGGCCATGCGGAGAAGGTGCTCGAGGCCCTGGTTGCCCTGGCCTGATTCCCTGCACGACCGCCACGATCGCACCCACCCCACCGGCGTGCCGAGAAAGGGGGAAGGCGCTTGCCCGCCAGCCATCACCGGCCCGCAGCCGGGGTGCATAGTTGCCGGCAGGCAACCGGCCCCCCTCCCGGCGTCTGTTCCTGCCGGAGTCTTGTCGACGATGCGGACCGTGCTGGCCAAGTGCTGCGTGCTCGCGCTGATCGCGGGGGGCTTCGCCTTCACGGGGGACGCGGGGCGGGTCTTCGCCCGCGGCCGCCGCGTCCTCGAATCGACCACGCTCCCGAGGCACGCAGCCGAGTCCACGGCCGAGGGGCCATCTGCCGCCGCGGCCGACCAGGGCACGCCACTCTCCGGCCACGAGGCCGTCGCCGTCGCGCCCTCTGAGCCTCAGGCCCCGGCCGGGAAACCGGTCGGCAGCGAGTCTGCGCCCCCCAATGCCGCCGCCGAGACGCCCGCTTCACCGACTCCGCGGGCGTTCACGCCACCGGCCGACGCTCCGATCGGCACCCCTGCGGCCGGGATGGCTCCGCCGCCGTCCTCGCCTGAGTCGATCGACCTGGCGACGCTATCCCCAGGTGATCGGATCTTGGTCTGGGTGGGACGGCGCGGCAGCCGCAAAGGGACTGCGGGGAGCATGACGATCGCGCTCGACGTGATCGATCCTCAGTCGGCTGAAGTCCTCGAGCAGCGACACGCCGGCGGAGGTGAGCAGGGGGCGAGCCATGCCCCGTTCCGACGGATCCGAATCCTCGGCAGTGCGACGGAAAGCTTCCTCGGCGGCGTCACCCCGACAGGACCTCCGGGACGGATCAGCCGCCGACAATCCCTGCGAATCGTGCCGATCGACAGGGCCCCATCCCAGCAGGATACAAACGCGAACCAGCCGGAGCAGGCTCTGATCGAGACGATCGGCCCGGTGCAGGCGATGGCCGTGGTGCGTACCACGACCACCGCTCCCTGACACCGGGCCCGTCCCGGACGTCAGACTTCCTCGGTTCCCTCGGCCGCTTCACGCTCACGTGACCAGCCAACGCGCTTCTTCGACAGGCCGATCTTCCGGTCGTCGGTGTCGACGCGGAGGATCTTCACCTCGATCGGGTCGCCGACCTTCACCAGATCCTCGGCATTCTCGATCTTGTCCTCGGAGAGCTCCGAGATGTGGAGCAGCCCCTCGAGACCATCCTCGAGGCCGACGAAGACGCCGAAGTTGGTGATCTTCGTGACGTTCCCCTTCACGACATCACCGGGCTTGTAACGGGCGGGGATGTCGGTCGTCCAGGGATCCTCGTGCATCTGCTTGAGGCCCAGGGCGATGCGGCGACGCTGCTGATCGACCGAGAGCACCTTGCACTCGATCTCCTGCCCCTTGTCGACCATCTCGCTGGGGTGGGTGACCTTCCGCGTCCACGACATGTCGGTGACATGGAGGAGGCCGTCGATCCCGTCGTCGATCTCGATGAAGGCACCGTAGTTGGTGAGGTTACGGACGACCCCCTTGACCACAGCACCGGGCGGATAGTCGGCAGCGACCTTCTCCCAGGGATTCTGCTGGGTCTGCTTCATGCCCAGCGAGATCTCCTGCTTCTCCTTGTTGATGGCGAGGACGACGACCTCGACCTCGTCACCCGGCTTGACGAGCTCGGAGGGATGGCTGACGCGCTTCGTCCAGCTCATTTCGCTGATGTGCACGAGCCCCTCGACACCATCCTCGAGCTTGACGAA
>CANGGC010000397.1 GCA_947453125.1 Planctomycetaceae bacterium
CAACACGGGGCCCGCCGGCGACGGCGGGCCCCGTCCGTTTTCAGGTATCCTGCCGGAGGTGGCACGCCTCCGTCGATCCTCATTCGAGCGTCTCTGTCATGCTCCGCCGCTGTGCGTCCATTTCGGGCCGAATCATTCGGCCGATCGCGATCGTGGCCCTCGTCGTCGGCTGCGCCAAGCCGCAGTCAGCCTCAACGCCCCCGGCGGCGACGACATCTCGGGCAGCCACGGGGGCATCCCAGCCTGCTGGCGTCGCGGCGAGGCCTGCTGGCGCCTCGGACAAACCGGCTGCGAAGGCTGAAAAGGCCTCGCCGTTCAAGTTTGAGCGGCCGGTGCGCTCGGAGGGGAAGAGCGGCGACGAATCGGTTTCCTGCCCACGTTTCGAGGATGTTAGCGCGGCCCGCGGCCTCGCGCATGTCTACCGCAATGGTGAAGCGGGGGGCTCGCTGATGGTCGAGGCGATCGGTGGGGGCGTTGGCTGGCTCGACTACGACCGCGATGGCCTGTGGGATCTGTATTTCAATCAGGGGGGCGATCCGGCCGTCGTCGATCGGACAGACCAGCCGTTCGACCGCCTCTTCCGGCGACTGCCGCCGAGCGCCGGGGGACGATTCGTCGATGTCACGGAGGCCTGTGGCATCCATGAGACGGGCTACGGGCAGGGAGTGGCCGTCGGCGATTTCGACGACGATGGATTCGATGATGTCTATGTGACGAACGTCGGCGCCAACACCCTCTATCGCAACCTCGGCGACGGCACGTTCGTCGACTCGACCGCCGCGGCGGGGGTCGGGGACGAGCGGTGGAGCTCTTCGGCTGCCTGGGCCGATCTCGATGGCGATGGCGATCTCGATCTCTACGTCTGTAACTACGTCCGCTACGACCCGTTCCACCCGATGGACTGCCGCAACGTCAAGGGAGAGCCACGGATCTGCCATCCCCGCGACGTCGAGCATTGGCCCGACGAGTGCTACCAAAACCTCGGCGACGGATCTTTCCGCCCGGTGGCCGAGGCGTGGGGGCTCTTCGGGCCGGGCAACAAGGCGCTCGGCGTCGCCGTGGCCGACTTCACCAACGACGGTCTTCCCGACATCTACGTTGCCAATGACACCACCCCCAACTTCCTGTTCGTCAACGAAGGCAGGGGAGCGGATGGGGGGATGAAGTTCCGCGAGTCGGCGACGCTCCTCGGATGTGCGGTCGACCGCAACGGCATGGCGCAGGCGAGCATGGGGCTTGCCGTGGGTGACTACGACGACAACGGCTGGCTCGACGTCTACTCGACCCACTTCTACGACGAGTCAAACACGCTCTACCGCAACCTCGGGGCGAGCGGCTTTGAGGATGTGACGGGGCTCGTCGGGCTCCACGAGCCGACGCTCCCCCGGCTCGGCTTCGGGACGGCGATGGCCGACTTCAACGCCGACGGCCGCCAAGACCTGATCATTGCCAACGGCCACGTCGAGAACTACCCCGGCAACCCGCTTTTGAAGATGAAAGCGCAGCTGTTCAGCTTCAACGGACAGCGATTCAAGGATTGCAGCAGCGCCGCCGGGCCCTACTTTGAGGAGAAGCTCGTGGGCCGCGGCGTGGCCCTGGCCGACTCCGACGGCGACGGCGATCTCGACGTGGCGATCGCCCATCAGAACACCCCGGCAGCGCTCCTTGAAAATCGGTCTGAAGCCGGGCACTGGCTCACCTTCCAATTCATCGGGGAGCGGAGCAATCGGCGCGGGATCGGAGCCCGAGTGACGGTAACCAGCGGCGACCGGACGTGGATCCGCGAGCTCTGTGGGGGGAGCAGCTACGCAAGCACCCACCAGCCGCTCCTCGCCGTGGGGCTCGGCGACCGGGGCAACCCCTGCACCGTGGAGGTCCGCTGGCCGAGCGGCGCGACGCAGCGGCTCGAAGGGGCGGCCGTCGATCAGGCACTCGTCCTTCGTGAGCCGCCCGTGAGCCGCTGATGCGGCCGATCAGGGGGAGCCCGGGGCCAGCGTTTCGGCAGCGGCCGGCCGGTAGGGGGACGCAGCGGCGGCCTTGAGGCGCGAGATCGTCGTCCGTTCCTCCTCCGCTTCCCCGCTGTGGTTGGTGCGGGCGAGGAGTTCGGCGAAGAAAGATCGGACCGGCAGGCTCGAGGGATCGAGCTCCAGGCTTTTGCGCACTGCTGCGATCGCTTCGTCGGGGCGGGCGAGGGCCACGAGAATCGCACCGCGCTGGGCGTGGACGGATGCGACGGAGGGGCTGGCGCTGATGAGGCGATCGAGCATCGCCAGCGCTTCTCGGAGCCTCCCCCCCCGCTGCATCTGCCGGGCCAGCATCGCCATCGTCTCGCCATCGCCAGGATCGGCCGCGAGGGCCCCCTCCCAGCAGGCGGCCGCGGCGTCCATCCGGCCGGTCGAGGCGTAAAGCTGGCCGAGGCCGCGGAGCGATGCGACGTCGCCGGCGAGGGCCGCGACGATGCCCCGCTGGTCGCCGCTGTTGACCCCCTCCGGCACGAGGACCGAGATCGCCTCCTGCGCCCGCTGCGTGCTCTTCGTGGCGCCGGGCAGCGAGGCGAGGACGAGGCCACGGGCCCGTTCCAGTTCCCGGGCCGGCACCCGGCTGGCGGCATCATCGAAGGCGACGAGTGCTGCCCCCTGGCCTCGCGGCGCGGTGGGAGCGGATTGGTCGGGCTTGCGGGGGACGCGGTGGTCCGACATCGCCGTGTGGGCGATCTCGACGAGATCCTGCGACGGCATGTGACAGCGGATGCAGGAGCCGGCCGCCGGCGCCGCGTCGCGTTCTACCTCCGGCAACGAGCAGGGCTTTTCCTCATGGCAGGCCTGGCACTTCGTCCGGTAGAAGGCATCGATCGCCTCAGGTGCCGGTTTGCTGTGGGGATCATGGCACGAGACACAGCCCAGCGTGCCCCCCGTCCCCTTCCAGCAGCCGCTCTGTCGCATCTGCTCCACCTGGCTGACAGGCTTCGCTCCGGAGGCCGTCGTGGCAGTTTCGTCGTGGACGAAGACGAGGAGCGTGTCATCGAGGTGGTCACCGGGGCGGAAGTCGTAGAAGCCCCGGCCGTACCGGGGGATCGTGGCCTCGCCGCCGAGGTGGCACTGATTGCAGACCGCCTCCCGCCGCCGCGGCTCCAAGTCGACCGGGTTGACGATCTGCAGATCGTCGGCCTTCGCACCGGCCGGCAGCGCCATCATCTTCGCCACATGGTCGGCGCCTGGGCCGTGGCAGCGCTCGCAGCCGATCGCCGCCTCGGCGAAGACCCGCGACGTATACCGTTCCGTGCCGTCGGCAGTGTGCTCCACGAGCCCCGCATGACAGTGGAGACAGCCATCCCCCACGCTCCGCTCGAAGCGGAGTCCGCGGTCGTGTTCGTAGCCGGGGGAAAGTCCGTATCGCCCCGTGCCGCTGTACCAGCCGATCGGGGATTGGGTGAGGAGGCCGGCTTGTTCGATGAGATAGGAGCGGCCGCGGGTGCCTGAGCCGACGGCGAATCGGACCGGCATGGCCTGGTCGTAGATCAGCGTGCCATCGGGAGCAAACACCCGCTCGTGGTGAAGGACGACGCCGTCGCGCTCCTCGACGACGTATTCCCGCTCGCGATCGACAAACCTTCGCACGTCGCTTTGGTCCTCGACGGGATGCTCCCCAGGGACGGTGTCCATCGCTTGGCCCATCGGGTGCTGGGCGAAGCTCTCGGCGATCGCCGCATGGCAACTGGCGCACGCCTGGGAGCCGACATAGCCGGAGGGACGCGGGGATGGCTTTTCCAGGGCCGCGACCACCGTTCGAGTGGGCACGGGGGCTTCAGCGGCGACAGGCTCGAGCGCCTGAGCCCCGCGGGGGCGCGGGGCGCGGGCGACGGGGCCCTGGGCCAGGGGCGGCCCGGCATCCCCGCGCTGCTCCCCTC
>CANGGC010000398.1 GCA_947453125.1 Planctomycetaceae bacterium
ATCTCGACCAGCCGCTCCTTGGCATGAACCTCCGTCTCCTCGGCGAGCTGCCGGGCGGCAAGCTCGAGCTGGACGAGGCGCCGCTGCACTTCGTCGATCTCGGAGGGGACGCTCTGCAGCTCCATCGCCACCCGGCTGGTCGCCTCGTCCATGAGGTCGATCGCCTTGTCGGGGAGGAAGCGGTCGGCGATGTAGCGATGCGACATCTCCGCCGCGGCGACGAGCGCCGAATCCTTGATCTTCACCCCCTTGTGATGGGCTTCGTAGCGGGGTTTGAGTCCGCGGAGGATTGCAATCGTGTCCTCGACGTTCGGCTCCCCCACCATCACCGGCTGGAAGCGACGCTCGAGCGCGGCATCCTTTTCGATGTGCTTGCGGTATTCGTCGAGCGTCGTCGCGCCGATGCAGCGCAGCTCGCCACGCGCCAGTGCCGGCTTGAGGAGGTTCGCCGCGTCGGAGCCACCCTCTGCCGCCCCGGCGCCGATCATCGTGTGGAGCTCATCGATGAACAGGATCACCCCGCCGGCCGCCGCCTCGACCTCGCGGAGGATCGCCTTGAGCCGATCTTCGAACTCCCCGCGATACTTCGTGCCGGCGATCAAGGCGCCCAGATCGAGGGCGATGACGCGCTTGTTGCGGAGCGTCTCGGGGACGTCCGACTGCACGATCCGCAGCGCCAGCCCCTCGGCGATCGCCGTCTTGCCAACGCCCGGCTCGCCGATGAGGACGGGATTGTTCTTCGTCCGCCGCGACAGCACCTGGATGACGCGGCGAATCTCGGCGTCTCGGCCGATGACCGGATCGAGCTTCCCTTGACTCGCCCGCTTGACCAGATCGATGCCGTATTTTTCGAGTGCCTGAAACTTCTCTTCCGGATTCTGATCCGTCACGCGGGCACTGCCGCGGACCGCCTGAAGCCCGGCAAGGAGTTGCTGCTCGTCGACCGCCGCCAGCTTGAGGACGTTCTTCGCCTTCGAGGGCGTCTTCACTAGGCCGAGGAGGAGATGATCGGTGGAGACGAACTCGTCCTTCATGACGTCGGCCTCGGCCGACGCTGCCTCGAAGATCTTGATGAGATCCTGGTCGGCCTGCGGCTGCGCTCCCCCCGACACCTTCGGGAAGTGCGACAGTTCCGCCTCGATGATCCGCTCGAGATGGCCGCGGTCGACCCCGATCTTCTCGAGAAGCGGGCGGACGATCCCCTCGCGCTCGGCGACGAGCGCCGAAAGGAGATGGACCGGCGTCGCCTGCGGATTTCCACGCGAGGCCGCCAACTCTATCGACCGCTGGACCGCTTCCTGGGCCTTGATCGTGAACTTCTCAAATCGGAAGGGCATGGCTTTGAGTCCTTGAAAAAAGGGGAGACGGTGGCAGCCACCGTCTCCCCTCGGGAGTTGGACCGTTCTTGCCTGGCCGGCGGCGGCGGCTGTCACCGCGGCCGGTCGGGAGGGGAAGGGATCAGGCGTCCTTCTTGACCTCGAACTCGGCATCGATCGTGTCATCGGCTGGCTTGCTGCCCGAGCCACCCGGCGCCGGACCTGCCCCGGGCCCCCCTTGGGCCGCCGTCGACTCGTACAACACCTTCGTGAGGGCGTGGGCCGCCTGCTCGAGGGCGTCGTGGGCCGACTGGATCGCGTCGACATCCTCTCCCTTGGCGACCTCGCGGGCCTTCGTAATCGCCGCCTCGAGGGGCGCTTTATCGGAAGCCGAGAGCTTCTCGCCATTCTCCTTGACGAGCTTCTCGGTCTGGAAGCAGAGAGCCTCGGCACGGTTGCGGACCTCCGCCAGCCGCTGCTTCCGCTTGTCGTCCTCGGCGTTGAGCTCAGCGTCCTTCCGCATCCGCTCGATCTCAGCCTCGTTCAAGCCACTCGACTGCTCGATCTTGACCGTCTGCTCCTTGTTGGAGCCGAGATCCTTGGCGCTCACCGAAAGGATGCCGTTGGCGTCGATGTCGAACTTGACCTCGATCTGCGGCGTGCCACGCGGAGCGGGGGGAATGCCGTCGAGGTTGAACTGCCCGAGGAGTCGGTTGTCGCGGGCCATCGGCCGCTCCCCCTGGTAGACGCTCACGGTCACCGCCTGCTGGTTGTCGGCCGCCGTACTGAAGACCTGCTTCCGCTCGGTGGGGACCGTCGTGTTGCGCTCGACGAGCTTCGTGAACAGCCCCCCCTCCGTCTCGATGCCGAGGGAGAGCGGGGTGACGTCGAGGAGGAGCACGTCTTGGACCTCGCCGCCGAGCACGCCCCCCTGGATCGCCGCCCCGAGGGCCACGACCTCGTCCGGATTGACCCCCTTGTGGGGCTCCTTGGAGAACAGCTTCTTGACGAGTTCCTGAACCTTCGGGATCCGCGTCGAACCGCCGACGAGCACCACCTCGTCGATGTCCTTCGGGTCGAGCTTGGCATCCTTGAGGGCCTGCACGACCGGGCCGCGGCAGCGTTCCACGAGGGCGTCGCACATCTGCTCGAACTGTGCCCGGGTGATCGACAGTTGGAGATGCTTGGGCCCGGTGGCATCGGCGGTGATGAAGGGGAGATTGATGTCGGTACTCTGGGCCGAGCTCAATTCCTTCTTCGCCTTTTCACAGGCTTCCTGGAGACGCTGCAGGGCCATCGTGTCCTTGCGGAGATCGATCCCCTGCTCCTTCTTGAATTGATCGGCGACGTGATTGATGAGGGTCTGGTCGAAGTCGTCGCCGCCGAGGTGCGTATCGCCGTTGGTGCTGATGACGCGGAACACGCCGTCAGCCACCTCGAGCACCGACACGTCGAACGTGCCGCCGCCGAGATCGAACACGACGATCTTCTCCTGGGCCTTCTTTTCGAGGCCGTAAGCGAGCGCGGCCGCCGTCGGCTCGTTGATGATTCGCATCACCTCGAGGCCGGCGATCTGGCCGGCGTCCTTCGTGGCCTGCCGCTGGGCGTCGTTGAAGTAAGCCGGGACGGTGATCACCGCCTTGTTGACCTTGTGGCCGAGGTAGCTCTCGGCCGACTCCTTGAGCGAGCGGAGGATCTTCGCCGAAATCTCCGGCGGGGTGCTCGTCTGGTCGCCCGCCTTCACCTTGACGTAGTCCTCGGGGCCGCCGACGACCTCGTAGGGAACCATCTTCTCCTCGCCGGCCACTTCGTTGTGTCGCCGGCCCATGAAACGCTTGATCGAGTAGATCGTCCGTCTCGGGTTGGTGACCGCCTGGCGGCGGGCGGTGTCGCCGACGAGGGTTTCACCCTTGTCGTTGAAGGCGACCACGCTCGGCGTCAGCCGGTTGCCCTCTTTGTTGGCAATGACCTTGGGCTCCTTCCCCTCCATCACGGCGACGACGGAGTTGGTGGTGCCCAGATCGATGCCGATGATCTTCTCGCCCTTCGGGTTGGCCATGGGACTTGCTTCCTTGTTGCGGGGACTGTTTCTGGGGGGTGATTGGGTGGTGGGCCGGGAACGGACCCGCGCCAGAATCGGCTGCAGGCGGCTGGAGAGCGCTGGAACGCGACCGCTCTCGGCCCAACGCTGGCCCCTAATGTGCAAAGAGCGTGCCAGCCGGGAATGACGCCCAAAGAAGCCCTTCCGCCCTCTTGCCCCCCAGAAAGATCGTGTTATTTACGGGGCTGCCAATCTGATTACAGTGGATCGTTTGGAGCCGGGCATCCGCGCCCAGGCCGCCGGCCTGCCATTTTGGCTGTCCGCCCCCTTCCCTCCTTTCTGTTCGGCGTTCCATGGCCAAGTCGGGCCCCCATCGCAAACCGTCGTCCGAACGTCCCTCCGCCGCCGAACCGGCGGGGCCGCAGGGGAAGGAGCCGGGCCTCGCACCGCTCCGTGCCGAGATCGACCGGATCGACCGGATGCTCGTCTCCCTCATGAACGAGCGGGCGACGGTGGCCGGCAAGATCGGCCATCACAAGCGGGCCACCGG
>CANGGC010000399.1 GCA_947453125.1 Planctomycetaceae bacterium
GCCGGCAGCGTGCTCGGGTTTTACGACGGCTTCTTCGGCCCCGGCGCCGGGGCCTTCTGGACCGCCGCCTGCGTCCACCTTCGCGGCATGGGCCTCCCCAACGCCACGGCCTTCACAAAGGTCGTGAATCTCACGAGCAACCTCGCGGCACTCGCTGTCTTCGCCTCGTGGGGGCAGGTCGATCCCGCGTCGGCTGGCGCGATGATCGTCGGCCAGGCGGTCGGCGGCCGGCTCGGGGCTGGCCTGGCGGTGAAGCACGGGGCCCCGTTCATCCGCGTCGTCTTTGCGGGGGTCGTGTTCACGCTCGTCGCCCGGCTGCTCTGGCAGACGCTTGCCGGCTGATCAGACCGGAGCGGTGGCAGGCTAGAATGACAGGCCAGCGTCCCGTTCCTCTTCCAGCGTTTCGGAGTCTTTTCCATGCCCCGCCGGCTCGTTGTCCTCGCGATCGTCCTCTCCTTTCTGGGCATGGTTCGGTGCGTGGTCGCGGCCGATGCGCCGCCAGGCCTGGCCGGTCGCTTTGATCTCACCGTCCACGCCGCCGGCGGGGATCATCCCGCCTGGCTCGAAGTGACGAAGTCGGGGCGGAACACGCTCGTCGGCCGGTTCGTCGGGCAGTTCGGCAGCGCCCGCCCGATCGCCAAAATCGAGGCCACGACCGACGCCGGCACGGAGCGATTCCGCTTCGCGATCCCGCCCCAGTGGGAAGACCGCTCCACCGATCTTGTCGTCGAAGGGCGCTTCAGCGACGGTGTCCTCGAGGGGACGATCACCGACGCCGCTGGGAATCCGATCCCCTTCGAGGGGCATCGGGCCCCGCTCCTCGATCACCCCGAGCCGGCCTGGGGCAAGCCCGTCGATCTCTTCAACGGCCGCGACCTCGCCGGCTGGACGCCGCAGCACGGCGCGGTGGCCAACGGCTGGCGAGTGAACGATGGGATCCTGGTCAACGCCGAGCCCGGCAACAACCTCCGCACCGAACGCACGTTCGATGACTTCAAGCTCCGCGCCGAGTTTCGTTATCCCAAGGGGAGCAATGGCGGCATCTATCTCCGCGGCCGCTACGAGGTGCAGATCGAGGACAACTTCGGCGGCGAGGCCGACAGCCACCGGATCGGGGGCGTGTACGGATTCCTCACCCCTTGCCTCAACGCCGCGAAGCCGGCGGGGGAATGGCAGGATGTCGAGATCACGCTCGTCGGCCGCCGCGTCACCGTGGTCCTCAACGGCGAGCGGATCATCGATCGGCAGCTGATCCCGGGGATCACCGGGGGAGCGATTGAGTCCGACGAGGGCGACCCCGGGCCGATCCTGCTCCAAGGGGATCACGGCCCGATCGAGTTCCGCCGCCTCACGCTCACGCCGGACCAGTGAAGGTCAGTTGCCGGCTCCGACGTCGCGGACGTACTTGTGGCACTGGATGCACTTGAGCGTCACTTCCATCCAGGCAAGCGCCGCGCCGTCGAGGTTCTTGTCCTTGGCTGCTGCGCGGAGCGATTCGCACGCGCGACGGAATTCGCGGCTCTGCCGGGCGTAGTCCTCCGTCTGTAACACCTGCCAACTCGAGGCTTGGCTGGCGAGCGCCAGATCGTGCCCTCCGCGCGCGATGAGGTCGTAATCGGCCAGGGCCAGCCCTTCTAAGACAAGCTGCGCATGGCCGAGCTTGGCCCGCATGAAGATCGCGACGTCATTCGGCTTGTCGCCGACGCTCGGCTCCTGCGCCGCCAGGGGGGGCCGGTTCATCGACAACCCTGGCACCAACACCGCCAGCGTGATCAGGGTCACAAACCCCGCTGCCAGATGCCGCTCGAAAGACTTCATGATCGAATCCTCCGTGGGAGTGTCGGTCGTGGCGCCGCGATTTCCGGACGCCAACATCCACTATCGCTCCGCGTGCCCCGCAGGGGCAAGAGAAAACCACTCCGTAAGTCGCCGGAACCTCAGGGCTCTGGATTGGCGGCGCCGACCGCGGCCGTTTTGGCGCTCGTGGAAGCCTGCTGCTACGATCCGTCCGGTCGATCCACGGGGAGTGGTGCGTTCCGCCTCATGAAACCAGCCACGTCCCTCCTTCCGCTGTTCGTCGCCAGCGGCGCCGCGGCGCTCGTCTATGAGGTCGCCTGGTTCCAGCTTCTCGCCCTCCAGGTGGGAGGCGCGACACGGGCGATTGCCCTGGTCCTGGCGACGTTCATGGCCGGCCTCGGTGCGGGGGCTCTCTTCATTCCCCGGCTGATTCCAAAGGCCACCCAGCCACTGCGGGCCTGTGCGGCGCTCGAAGCCTTCACGGCGCTGTGTGGCCTGGCCCTGCCGGGAGCGATCAACGCTACCGGGGCGCTCTCCGGCCCGCTCCAGTGGCTCGCCGTCAGCCTCCTCCTTCTCCCCCCTACCCTGGCGATGGGATGTACGCTCCCGATCGCCACGCGCGCGTTGGGAAGTAGCCGACGGGCCACGCGGCAAGTGGCAGGCCTCTATGCCGCCAACACCTTTGGCGGCGTCATCGGCTGCCTCCTGGCCGGGTTTCATCTTCTCCGTCTCCACGATGTGTGGGTGGCGACGTTCGTTGCCGTGGCCCTGAATCTCGCGGCAGCATTCTGGGCCGCGTGGCTCGCTCGGCTCGGGATCTTGAGCCGAGCGGCGGAGATCCCTCCTGCGGCTCCTGCGATGGAGCCCGAACCAGCGTCGGCACGGCTCGATCAAGGCGTACTCGTCGCCGCCTGCCTCTCCGGAGCCACGGCGCTGGCCGCCGAGGTGGTGTGGACACGGCTCCTCACGCTCCTCCTCGGTGGAACGACCTACACCTTCTCCCTGATCCTGGCAGGCTTTCTCACCGGGATCGGGATCGGCGCCGCCGTCGCCGGCAATCTCCGCCGACCGCGGCCGTGGCTCGCCTGGTGTCAGGTGGCACTCGTGCCCGCAATCGCCTGGGGGGCGTGGTGCCTCGGCGTCGAATTGCCGGCGTGGCCTGTCAACCCGCGGCTCGCATCCTCTCCATGGGGGCAACTCCAGATCGACTTCGTCCGCTGCCTCGTCGCCGTCCTCCCTGCGGCGATCCTCTGGGGAGCGAGCCTTCCGTTGGCTATTTCTTCGGCCACCCGCGACGGCCAAGCGGCGTCGAGGGCCACCGCTGCCGTCCTCGCCGCCAACACCCTCGGCGCCGTCCTCGGCAGCGTCGCGACGGCGCTCTGGCTCTTCCCCGGCGCCGGAAGCCGGGCCACCCAGGCACTTCTCATCGCCACCGCGGCAGTGTCGGCGGTGGTCGCCACGCCACCGCGACGCCACGGTGTCGGCGGGCTTGCCGGTTGGCCGAGGATCACCCCCGCGATCACGAGTTTGCTCCTCGCGGCATGGCTCGCGCCGCGCGTCCCGGAGCTCGCCCCGGCCCTGGTCGCCTGGGGACGGCTGGCGGCGGTCTTCCGGGAGCAGAAGGTCGAGTTTCTCACCGTCCGCGAAGGGGCCGACAGCACGCTCGCGGTGTCGCGATCGGCCGACGGCTCCCTCAATTACCACAATGCCGGCAAGGTGCAGGCCTCGGGGGAGCCGCAGGACATGCGTCTCCAGCGGATGCTCGGCCACATGGCAACGCTTGTCCCGGAGCACCCCAGCAAGGTGCTCGTCATCGGGTGCGGGGCGGGGGTGACGGCGGGGAGCGTGAGCGTCGATCCGGCCGTCGTCGCGGAGACAATCTGCGAGATCGAAGCGGAGGTGCCGCGAACGGCCGGCGACTACTTCGGGCCGATCAACCAGGACGTCATCCGCAATCCGAAGGTCACGGTGACGATCGACGATGCCCGCCACCATCTCCGCACCACGACCGACCGCTTCGACGCGATCACGAGCGATCCATTCGACCCGTGGGTGCGCGGGGCCGCGAACCTCTACACCCGCGAGTTCTTCCAGTCGGCCCGCGACCAC
>CANGGC010000400.1 GCA_947453125.1 Planctomycetaceae bacterium
GGAGCAGCATGTCCGGTCAGGCCGATGTCAAATCGATCGACACCCTCGCCTTCGTGAAGGCCGCCTTGGCGTCGTTCGCGCACGAGGCCGGGCAGGCCCTCGGAGAAGTCGAGCTCGAGGGGCGGCGGGGGGTCGAGTACGTCACGATGGAGCGGGCCGCCCATTGGAAGACGGAGGTCCGGCGGGCGGGGGACGCAGTCAACAAGGCGATCAAGGATCTCGAGCATTGCCGGGCCTTCAAGAAGGTCGGCGACAACACCCCCTCCTGCGTCGAGGAGAAGAAGAATCTCGACAAGGCGCGAAAGAGGCTCGAGTTTGCTGAGCAGAAGGAAGCCGCCGTCCGCCGTTGGAAGCCGGTCGTCGAGCAGCAGTTCCGGGAGACGTGCGTCCGGCTCGTCCACTTCCGCGAAGTGATCGACGTCAACTGCCCCAAGGCGATGGCGGTCCTCGAGCGGATGCTCAAAGCCCTCGATGCCTACCGCGAGACGCAGGGCCCGGCCACCGGAGGCTCTGGCGGCGGCAGCGGTACGGCGGCTTCGATGGCCCGTCCTTCCGACGAGGCGCCTGCAACTCAGGGCCCGGCAGTCGCTCACGCCCCACGTGCCGCCGAGCCCACCGCCGGTTCAACACCGCCAGCCACGCCAGGGGAGGCACAGGGATGAAATCGTTCGATCTCTCCGGGGGAGCATCGAAGCTCGCTCTAGCCCTCAAGCAACTCGACATCAAGTGGAACGCCGCCACGGACGCGTGGAACGACACCACGGCGAAGACGTTCCACAAAGACCACCTCGAGCCGATCATGCCCGATGTGAAGCAGACCTTGGAAGCGATCGGCCGGCTCGCCGAGGTGCTCTCACGGGCCGCAAGGGACGTCGCCGACGAGGGAGGACGCTGACGCCGCCGTCGTCTGGCCGCGTCCCTCTGCTCGCCGTTCCGGCCGCGCCCGCCGTTTCCGGTGCGCCCTCAAGCCCCTCCCCCTGAACGCTTCATTCCCCAGCGGTTATCCATCGAGCCTTTTCTTCCCCGCTGATTCCCGGAGCCCCCATGTCGACCGACGAGCTTTCCGCTGCTGCCCCCGGATCCACCGACGTCGAGGCCTACGACTGCGATCACCTCCGCCGCCAGGTGGATCTCCTCCGCGCCGCGGCGGCCACCCGGGCGCGACTGGAGAACGAGATCGTCGCGGAACGCGATCGTGAGGTCGCGGCGGCCACGGAAGAAGCGAAGGCGGGGATCGCCGCCACGACGGCCAAGCATCAGCAGGAGATCGAGGCGGCGAAGAAGGAGTACGACGCCGTCCTCCGTCGACTCGAATCGCAGGGGGCAGCCGAGCAGCAGAAGATCGACGAGCAGCGCAAGACGAAGGCTGCCGCCATCAGCCGAGCCTGCGACGAGCAGTCGACAAAGATCCGCGAAGACAGCGAGTTCGAGCAGGGCTCAGTGAAGGAGGTCTTCAAGGAGAAGCGCAACGACCCGCAGAAGCTCCTCGCCCGGGCCGAGAAGGATCACGCCCTGTGGGGCAGCCAGATCGACGAGGCGATGACCAAGGCGAAGGAGTTCCTCGGCAAGTGCGGCGTCAAGGCCGGGGCGGCGGCGGCTGACAACAGCCCGGTGCCTGAGGGTGACGAGCTCATCGTCCAGCTCAAGGGAGCACACGAGGGAGCGATCGCGCGGACGAAGGAGCTTCTGGCGCTCGAGTCGTCGAAGACGATCTTCGGCGGCCTAAAAAAAGAGGCGGCCCAGAAATCGCTCGAGCTGTGGACCTCGATCGAGCGCGATGTCCTCCGCGGCAAGCGGCTCCTCGGCCCTGCGGCCGAGTGGCTCAAGGTCCGCTGTGGCCTGCAGTCGAAGCAGATGGAGGCGAAGGCGAAGCAGGATCTCGTCGAACTGGAATCGCGGGCGAAGAAGACGCTCGCCGACCTCGCCGCGAAGCGCGATGCCCAAGCGGCAGAGCTCGAGGGGAAATACCAGACCGCCACGACGACGATCCGCACGAAGGTCGAGAGCGGGCGGAAGGAGGCCGAGGAGAAGTATCCGGCCCGCATCGCCGCCCTTGAGGCCGGCCTCGTCGAGGACATCCGCCGCCGCGAGGCGAAGCGCGCCGCCCGGCTGGCGGCTGCCGCCGAGGGCCATGCCGCGCGGACCCGCGCGATGACGGAGGATTGGGCCCGCGTGCGCAGCGAGACGGCCGCGGTCTGGGAAGAGGCCAACCGGATCGACGCGGCCTGCTTCCCCTCCTGGGACGACCTCGCCGATGGTTCGGCCCCCCTTCCCTCCCACGATCCCCCCGGACTGCGCTTCGGCACGCTCGCCCTCTCGATGGCGAAGATCCCCGGGGGCGTCTCGGCCCAGAGCGATCTCAACACCTTCGGCCCGGCGACGTGGACCCAGCCGGCAGCCGCTCCCTTCCCCGCCGAAAGCTCGGTGCTCGTGAAGACGACGGCCGACCAGAAGGAGGCGGCCGGCGCCTTCCTCCAGGCGCTCACCCTGCGAATCGCCTCTGGCGCCCCCGCCGGCCAGACCCGGTTCACGATCATCGATCCGCTCGGATTGGGAAAGCACTTCGCCGGATTCATGCATCTGGCCGATCACGACGAACTCCTCGTCACCAGCCGGATCTGGACCGAGCCGCAACAGATCGAGCAACGCTTGGCCGACATCACCGAGCAGATGGAGCTGGTGATCCAGAAGTATCTCCGCAACGAATACCCCTCGATCGGCGCCTACAACGCCGATGCCGAGGTCCCCGAGCCCTACCGCTTCGTCGTCGTCAGTAACTTCCCGGCGAACTTCACCGAGACCAGCGCCCGTCGCCTGGCGAGCATCGCCGCCAGTGGGGCGCGGTGTGGCGTCTACACGATCGTGTCGGTCGACACCAAGCAAACCATGCCTGCGAACTTCAGCCTCTCCGACATCGAGCAGCACGCCACGACGCTCGTCCTCAAAGACGGCACCTTCACCTGGCAGGACCCCGAGTTTTCGAAGTGGCCGCTCGGCGTGGAGCAGGCGCCCTCGGATGAGGTGTTCACAAACGTCATCCAGCGGGTCGGCAAGGCGGCGAAGGCGGCGAAGCGCGTCGAGGTGCCGTTCGACCGCGTGGCGCCCGCGGAAGATCGGTGGTGGACGGGGAGCACGGCCAGCGGCATCGACGTCCCGCTCGGCCCCGCCGGCGCCAAGAAGATGCAGCACATGAAGCTCGGCAAGGGAACGAGCCAGCATGTCCTCATCGCCGGCAAGACCGGCTCGGGCAAGTCGACGATGATGCACGCGTTGATCACGAATCTCGCGCTCACCTACAGCCCGGATGAAGTCCAGTTTTACCTCATCGACTTCAAGAAGGGGGTCGAGTTCAAGATCTACGACCACTACGAACTGCCGCACGCCCGCGTCATCGCCATCGAGAGCGAACGCGAATTTGGCCTCTCGGTGCTCGAGCAGCTCGACCGCGAGCTGAAGCGGCGCGGCGACCTGTTCCGGGATCTGGCCGTCCAGGATCTCGCCGGCTTCCGCGCCACAGGAAGTCCCGAGTCGATGCCGCGGATCCTCCTCATCATCGACGAGTTCCAGGAGCTGTTCATCGAGGATGACAAGCTCGCCCAGGATGCCTCGTTGATCCTCGACCGCCTCGTCCGCCAGGGCCGCGCCTTCGGGATGCACGTCCTCCTCGGCTCACAGACGCTCGGCGGCTCCTACAGCCTCCCCCGGGCGACGATGGGACAGATGGCGGTGCGCATCGCGCTGCAATGCAACGAGGCCGACAGCAGCCTGATCCTCTCCGAGGACAATTCCGCCGCCCGGCTCCTCACGCGCCCCGGCGAGGCGATCTACAACGACGCCAACGGCATGGTGACCGGCAACAATCCCTTCCAGGTCGTGTGGCTCGACGACGCCCGCCGCGAGTGGTA
>CANGGC010000401.1 GCA_947453125.1 Planctomycetaceae bacterium
CGAAGCGCCGACTGCCCGCAAACTTGCCCCAGTGTGCCAATCCGAGCCCCTTCGGGCCGAGTCAGCATCTCGCTAACTCCCTCGGCCGCTCTCGCCGCATCGAGCTGGCTCGCCCGGGAGTAGACGTTCATCGTGAGCACCGGGGTCGAGTGCCTCGCTGCCGGATGCGGCGTTCAACAGCCCGCGGAAAAATGGTCATGGATGACTTTTTCCACGGACAGAACGTGTCACGGAGCAGACCTCCTTCCTCGCAAGAAGAAGTACGGCTGACCGGCTTGGATTTCTCGTACCGCGCGATGCGAGTGGGCAGGGTTTTAGTCTGGCCCAGGCAAACAGCCGCAGGGAGGGTGACCGGCTTGGGTTTCTTGTACCAGGCGATATGAGGGTTCAGGGTTGGGTCTGACCTAGGCAAACAGCCGCGTGTGCGGCAGGAGCCGAGGCCTTGGCCGAGGTGGATGCCGCACACGCGGCGGCGTACCCGGCCGGGGTCTGAAAACCGAGAGAGCTGTGAGGCCTCCGGTGGTTGTAGTCGTCCTTCCAGGCTGTCGTGATCGCCCTGGCATCGCGGAGGCTGTCGAAGACCTCCAGGGCGAGGCACTCGTCACGGAAGCGACTGTGAAAGCTCTCGGCGTAGCCGTTCTCCCAGGGACTGCCAGGCTCGATGTAGAGCGTCGAGACGCCGACGCGGCCGAGCCAAGCACGAAGCTCGTTTGCAGTGAACTCCGGTCCGTTGTCGCTGCGGATGTGATTCGGTACACCCCGGATCGCGAACAGCTCGGCAAGCGCGTCTACGACATCGTCGCTCGTGATCCCGCGATCGGCCTTGAGCGTGAGGCATTCCCGTGTGAACTCGTCGATCACCGAGAGCCACTTGAGCTGACTACCACTCGACGTGCGATCGAAGATGAAGTCCCAGCACCAAACGTCGTTGGGCGACTCCGCCCGTCGCCGATGGCATCCATCGGCGCTGACGCCCAAACGACGCCTTTTCCTCTTCTTTTGTGGCACTTTCAGCCCCTCTCGCTGCCAGAGTCGAAACACACGCGAAAGCCCGGCCCCGCCATCCTTCAAGGGCGAGCAGCCCACCAATCGTCCGATAGCCGGACCTCGGTCGAGCACGAGCCAGTTGAAGCATCTGCTTCACAAGCGGTGCCTCGTCGGATCTCGGCTTTCCTTTGAATCGCTGACTACTGCGCGGCTGATCGATCGCCTTGCACGCCCTTCTCTCGGAGACGTCGAACTTCTGACGAAGCTCGACGACCGCCGCTCGCTTCCGGGAAGGGCTTACCAGTTTCCCTCCGAGAGATGCTTCAGCATCTTGTTGTCGAGGGTGAGGTCGGCCACGATTTCCTTCAGCCGCCGGTTCTCGTCCTCGAGGGCCTTCAACCGCTTCGCCTCCTCGGACTTCATCCCGCCGTACTGCGCTCGCCAGCGATGCAGCGTCGCCTCGCTGATCTCAAGGGCCTGCAGCACAGCCGCTAGGTCCTTTCCGGCGTTCAGCATCGCGTCTGCGTCTCGCAGCTTCGCGACGATCTGCTCCGGCTTGTGCTTCTTCCGTCGTTTGGATGTCATCGAAAGTCTCCTCCCCCACAGGGGCATAGACCTTCATACCGACTGGATCAGGATTTCCAAGGCAGGCCAGGGCCATCGGCGCGACCAGCGCGGCACGAGCAGGGTATCCCGCGATGGGGATGTGGAGCGAGGTCCAGCGCCGCGTGCCGAACGGTGGGTTTCCGAGGCGAACAGGGTCCCTGAAACATGGCGTCGGGGGGCGGACGCTTACGAAGATGCTCTCGGTGCCTCCCCAACGGATCATTGTCCTTCGGCACGGCCTCCCTCATCGACGATTGAACCTCCAGGCGGCAACGGGAGGGGGCTGTACTTGTAGCCCGCTTCGATCAACGCCTTTCTGATGGTGGCGAAAGAGCCGAACGAATCGGCGTGAACGACTATCGCCACGACCCACTCCTCCGGCGGGAACGAACCCGCCATACGCTTCACAAATTGCGTGACTGCCGCTGGATCTGTTGGCACTCCTCCCGTGGGACGGGCTCTCGCCACCTGCGGCGGTCCCGGAAAAATGACAAAGTCTTCTGTATTCGGCCCCATACGGACCCCATTCCGCCACGTATGCATCATGTAAAGCCGACCATAGCGTGCCATGATGCCCACCTGCAATCGGTTCATCTCTGCTAAGGTCGGGAGCCCGACTGCACGCACGTCCTCCGGAACTTCCGGAGTACGTCCTGCTTCCTCCATCAGCGCGGCCAGACGAGCCGCTTCCGCCTGCTGGACGTTGAGCGATTCCGTTGCAGTCGTTAACGCCGAATGCGCATCATCGGCAGCGTCGGCTAGCTCAGCAACCCGTTCCTGAGCACGGGTGGCATCGGCTTGATACCGCGCAATCGCCTCGAAGGAACCCGTTCGCTCTGTTGCCAGCGACAGCAGTTCGCCGTGTAACGATAGAAGTTCATCCGGGTTAGCCGCATCCCCTGCTACACCGGACTCGCGCATCTTCTCAACACGTTTTGTGATCTCCTCCTCACGCTCGCGGAGAATCGATAGGCGAGACTCGAGCCGCGCACGCTCGCTGGGATCATCTTCCTTAACTTGATGGCCAACGGGCGCTGTCCGTAGCATCAGCGACACTAGCATCGCGACAAATAGAACACCTCCGAATGTGTTGGTGATTGTGTCCAGGAGCAGTTCCAGGCTGCTATCAGTTTGCCGTCTTCGACTCATGGGGTGTCCTCTGCACGGGCGTCGACGCCGGGTTTTGTTGCCCCGTCGCGAATAATCGCGTCTTCACCTATGAGATCGATTCCAAAGGGGATGCCGCGATCCCTAAGCCGCTGACGGACCTCACCGGACAGTTTGACGCCAGATGGCCGAACGAGAACAAGCACGTGATCATGCTGTCGATCGAGTCGCGTGATCCAACGTTCCAGTAGCGACCCAATACCCACATCTGCTCCGAGGCGTTCAGGCTTACCGGTACCGAGCCTGACGACCGCTACCCCGCTCGCAGCAACATCGAGAAGCCAAGGACTACTGCCCGAGGGCGTATCCCGGGTGAACACGACTTCGGCACCCGCGGACTGACTTGGGGTCTTGAATGCTGCCTCAATGTCCGCGCGACTCCGCGAGTTTGCCTCGCTCATGGCCTTGGCCAGTTCCGCCACCTTAGACGCGTCACGAAGTTCTTGCGCGATAACTTCGGCATCTTGCTCAGCCGAACGCAAGTCCCTTGCCGTGCTATCGGCGATGCGCCCCGCTTCACGTTCGATCGCCCGGGAGTCGGACAACTGCTGCCGCATCCTTTCGACCTGATCGAGCAGAATCCGCTGGGTGCGGGCCTCTTCGGGATCTGGCTGTTGCCTAACTAGCGAGAGCCGTCGTGCGTGATCTGCCTCCAATGCATCGATGGCCAGTTCCATGTCGGTGACTGCGGCCGCCATGGATCTTGTGGTGGCCGCGGGATCGCGGGCCGCCCTTGCTGCCGTTCGCGTGATCAACTCAAGAGAGAGAATGAGGACCAGCAGAATGAGTATCGCGGTCACAGAGGTGATGATGTCTTGGAACGCGAACAACGAGATCGTGGGTTGCTTTGAGCGGGACCGAGACATCGCTGGACTCACTCCCGATCCATTCGCAACCGCCCCACGACGTTCCGGAGACCATATTCCATCACCTCATCGAGAAATGCGTCTTCATTTCTGCGAATGACGGTCATAGCCAACTGAACGACGAGTGCCGCCACCAGGGCGACGAGAGTCGTATCGAACGCTGTCGCAAGCCCTGACGTCACTCCCTTGAGTGCTGCTGAAATCTGGCTCACATCGTCAGCGGCTCCAAGAACCCCGCTAAATTGACCGATCGCATCAGACAGC
>CANGGC010000402.1 GCA_947453125.1 Planctomycetaceae bacterium
AACCCCTTCCGGAAGCTCGATCCGCGCCACGCCCCGCGGGCCGACCGCGGGAAGATGAACCGTCCCGTCGGCATCGATCGTCGCGGCCGGGGCCGCGGATTCTGCCGCCGGGAAGGAGGCTACCGAAGCGGCCAGCGGCCGGACCGTGGCCCAGTCGACAGACCGCGGGAACGCCTGATCCCAAGCCTCACCGGCGGCGACGATCCCCGGAGTGTCGGTGGCGAGCACCTGCTCGGTGTCGGCAATCGCAGCCGCGATCCGCGTCCGATCCGCCTCCTGCGCTGGCGTGAAAAACTCGAGCACCGGCGTGTCGTCGCCGCGGTCGGCATCGGCGGTGTTGTTGAAGACCGCGTAGATCCGGAAGAAATCTTCCTGCGTGATCGGGTCGTATTTGTGGCTGTGGCACTGGGCGCAGGCGATCGTCGTCCCCATCCACGTGCCGAAGGTCGTGTTCACCCGGTCGACGACGGCAACGTTGCGGAACTCCTCGTCAATCGTTCCCCCCTCGGTGTTGGTCATCGTGTTGCGGTGAAAGGCCGTCGCTATGCGATCGTCAGGGCCGGCGCCTGGAAGGAGATCGCCTGCCAGTTGGAGCGTCGTGAAACGATCGAAGGGCATGTTGGCATCGAAGGCCCGGATGACCCAGTCGCGGAATCCCCAGATTGAGCGCGGCGGATCATCGGCGTAGCCGGCGCTGTCGGCATAGCGGGCGAGGTCGAGCCACTGCCTGGCCTGGTGCTCGCCGTAGCCGTCGTGGGCCAGCAGCCGGTCGACGTAGCGCTCGTAGGCATCCGGAGCGGGATCGGCGACGAAGGCATCGACCTCCTCCGGCGTCGGCGGCAGGCCGATCAGATCGAGGGCAAGGCGGCGCGCGAGCACCGCCCGCTCGGCCTCGGGCTGGAGGGAGAGCCCCTCCCGCGAAAGCCGGGCCAGCACGAAAGCATCGATCGGGCTGCGCACCGTGGCAGCGCCGGCTGTTTCGGGCACTTCCGGGCGGACCGGCGGCACGTACGACCAATGCCTCTCGACTTTCGCGCCGCCAGCCACCCAGGCCCTGAAGGCCTCGATCTGCGCAGGCGAGAGCCTTTCGCCGCCGTCGGGAGGGGGCATGACCGTGTCGGGATCGGTCGACGTGATGCGGGCGATCAGGTCGCTTGAGTCCGGGTCCCCCGGCACGATCGCCGCGTGCCCACCGAGATCAGCCGTCGCCCCGGCAAACGTGTCGAGACGGAGCCCCCCGTCGCCCCCTCCTTGCCGGGAGGACTCGTCCGGCCCGTGGCAGCGGAGGCAGCGATTGGAAAGGAGCGGCTTGATGTCGGCGGCAAACGACGGATTCGTCGGATCGGCAAGCGCTCGTCGGGGCACCCCCAGCGCTCCCCAGGCCAGGAGTGCGATAAACAGGACCCGCAGACGAAGAAAGGTTCGTACCATGGTCATTTCCCCCGGGCGAGCCCACGGCACGCAGACCGTCTGGCTGAAGCCCCCATTCTACGCTCCTCGACAGGGGGCGTCACGGCCTTCCAAACGCTGGAACCATCGATGAAAACGCCCACCGACCCCTGCTGGGTCGTCGATGTCACGATCGCCGGCAGGGTGGCGCTCGATCCGGCGGAGACGCTTTCGCGTGACGACTTTCTCCTCCTCGTCTGGGAGCTCCTCGACGGGACGGGACTGTGCGGCGTCCATGAGGGTTCGCTCGATGTCGACGAGGCGTTCGCGGCCGGCCTCACCGCAAGCGCGCTGGTGCTCGACGCCGCTGCAGGAGATCCCGACCGTGACTGGGTGGCGGCCGCCGACAGGATCACCGCCGCTTTCTGGTTTGGAGACGAATCGGGAGCCCGCGCCGCCGCCGCGCGCCTCGGGCCACTCGACGGCTGCGACGTCGGCGCCATCCGTTGCGAGTTGACCCACGACTGGGAGGCCGAATTCCGCGCCAGCCACGGGCCGATCGACGTCCCCGGCTTCGGCCGAATCCTTCCCCCCTGGGAGGCCGTGCCCCACGCTTCGTCCGCTGACGCCCAAACAACGCTCTTCATCGATCCCGGCACGGGATTCGGAACCGGGCTCCATCCCACCACCCGGCTGTGCCTGACGGCGCTGGCCGGGGGAGCGCCACGCGATCCCAGCGCCTGGGGAAGCGTCCTCGACTTCGGCGCCGGCTCCGGAATCCTGGGGATCGCCGCCGCGCTCCGCGGGGCGCGGGCCGTCGAGGCGGTGGAGAGCGACAGCCGCGTTCACGAGGCGATCGGCCACAATGCGGCGCTCAATGCCGTCGCCGACCGC
This sequence comes from Planctomycetaceae bacterium, assembly GCA_947453125.1. Taxonomy (GTDB): domain Bacteria; phylum Planctomycetota; class Planctomycetia; order Pirellulales; family UBA1268; genus QWOP01. Next base: position 2,284 of record CANGGC010000402.1, read on the forward strand.
GTTCGCGTGTCGGCCACCCTCGATGAGCTTCCCACGACCCCACCCCACGACCTCATCCTCGCCAACATCGTCGCCCCGGTGCTCCGGGCGCATGCCGACGAGCTCTGCCGCCGTCTCGCACCGGGCGGGAGGATCGTTCTCTGCGGCCTGCTTTCCGCCGACGTTCCAGAAATCGCCGCGCTCTACCGGAGGCACCTCGCCACCGAGCCGATCGCGACCGAACTCGAAGGCTGGCACTGCCTGGAGTTCCGGGCGGGCTGAGACCGGGCGGGGTGAAACCGGGCGGTGCCGGGCCGCCGCTGGGGCTGCACCGAGCAAGCGCCCCAACCTCGTGTCGAAGTCGGCCTTTGCCCCCCACAAGACGATGACCAGCGGCACCACCGCCAGGAGGATCCGGTAGGACGCGGAGCGCAGCAGACGACCGGCGGCGGAAGCCGGCAGGCCACGACCGATCGCCGCCGGCACGACGGCCAACAGTGGCGCGAGAAGCATGAGGAGCGCCGCGGCCGAGCCCAACCGCCCGAAACAGCGTCCCACCACCACCAGGCCGAAGAGCGCCACGAGCCCCGCGGCCGTGAGCCCCGGGAGACCGGAGGGGACATGCCCGCCCCCGTCCCGCACAAGGCTCCCGCCCCCCGCCCGCGATCCAGCCCATTCGGCCACAAGCGCACCGGCGAGCGCCCCGGCCAGTGGCAGCGCCACGAGCCCTCCCTTCAACCATCCGGCCATCGCGATCGAAAGCCCGGCGACCACGAGCGCCAGCACCGTCACCCCGGCGACGACTCGGTCGTCGCTTGCGCGCACCTCCCCCGTGATCCCTTCCCACGATGCCCAGAGGAAGAGCGCGGCGGCGAGGATCGTCAGGGCCGGGCCGCCCCCCTCCAGCCACACCGACCCATGAAGGAGCACCGGCACCGCCACCAGCGCCACGCAGCCACGCTCGGCGGTCAGCCAAAAGCCACCGAGCCAATGAGCGGCCGCCTCGGCCTCGATCGCCAGGGCGACTGGCAGGAGGATGACGAGGAAGCGGTCGAGCCCCGTCGTCGGCGGCAGCGAGGGGAGGGCGCGGAGCATGAACAGCCCCGCGACCACCCCCCAAACGAAGGCCACGATCACCGCCACCGACGCGAGGGCCGGCTCACGCCGTGAGATTCCGGCGCCGACGGCGCCGAGCGCTGCGGCCACCGCGAACGCGCCCAGCACCGCACGGACCACCATCGCCACGTCGGGCACCGGGTCAGTCCCGCTGGCCGGCGCAGTCGATGATGATGATCGCCTCGTCACCGATGTTGCCGATCTGCCCCTTGTCGAAGTTGAAGTCGCTGCGCTTGAGCTTGAGCTCGGTGCCGAAGCCGACACGCTTCTTCCCCATCGCCTCGATCTCCTTGCCACCGACGAGCTTGATCGTCACCGGCTTGGTGACACCGTGCATCGTGAAGTTGCCGGCCACTTCGTAGCCATCGGGATTCGCCTTCACGGCGGTGCTGCGGAACTCGATCGTCGGGAACTGCTTGGTGTCGAAGTAGTCGGGCTGGCGGAGATGCTCGTCGCGGGCGGCGTTGGCGGTATCGACGCTGTCGGCCTTGATCGTGAGGGAGA
>CANGGC010000403.1 GCA_947453125.1 Planctomycetaceae bacterium
ATCGTCACCCGCCCCTCGGCGAAGGTCTCGAGGCCGTTGAGGCAGCGGAGGAGCGTGCTCTTGCCGCCGCCGGAGGGCCCCACGAGCGTCGTCACCGTCCCCTCGGCCACCGTGAGGGTGACCGCATCGAGGATCCGGTTCCCCGAACGGATCGCGGCGAGGGAGTCGACTTCGATCATCCGGTCACGCTCCGCGGAAAGGTCAGCCCGGGGTCCGCTCGGAACGCCGCTCGGAACGCCGCTCGAGCCGGCGCTCGAACCAGCGCGAGAGGAGCGACAGCGGCCAGCTCATCGCCAGATACAAAAGCGCCGTCACGATCGCCAATTCGGCGATCCTCCCGGTTGACAGGGCGAGGACACTGTAGCGCTTCGTCAACTCGATGACGGTGATCGCCGAGCAGACGCTCGTGTCCTTGAACAACGCGATGAAGTCGCTCGTCACCGGCGGCATCACGATCCGCACAGCCTGCGGCACGAGCACATGCCGCAGGCTCTGCCACTTCGTCATCCCCAGAGCGAGCGCCGCCTCGAACTGCCCCGCCGGCACCGCCTTGAGCCCGGCCCGGTAGATCTCCGACTCGTAGGCCGAGTAGTTCATCGCCAGCCCGAGGATCGCGGCAACGAGCGCCGGCAGCGCGAGCCCTACCTTGGGAAGGAGAAAGAAGAGGGCATAGAGCTGGAGCATCAGCGGCGTGCCCCGGAGGATCTCGACGTATCCGGCCAGGAACGGCCGCAGCCAGGCCGGGCCGTGGAGCCGGCCCACCGCCACGGAAAGTCCGATGAGGATCGCCAGGGGGAACGACGCCACCGAGAGGAGGATCGTCATCCCGGCCGAGCGGAGAAGGAGCGGCAGCGCCCCGCGGATCAGGTCGGCGAGGCTGCCACGCCGCGCCGGCGGCACCTCGGCCGCGTCGCGGAGGAGGAGCATCTGCTGCCGCCCGGCAAGATCCCAGCGGTCGTAGAGCGCCTTGAGCCGGCCGTCGGTGATCAGCCTCCCGAGGGCATCGTCGATTGCCGCCGAGAGCCGCGGCGTGTCAGAGGCGGTGAGGATCGTGTAGGTGCCGCCGGCGAACGGCCGGCCGACGCCGCGCAGCTCGCCGAAGCGATCGGCATTGAACGTGGCGATGCAATCGTCCATGAGGACGGCATCGAGCACGCGCCCTCGCACCTGCTCGAGGCAATCGACGGTGCCGTCGAAGCCGATTACCTCGACGGCGAGATCGCTGCGGCGGCGGATCTCGATTTCTGCGGCCGAGCCGGTCAGCACCCCGACCCGCCAAGGCCCCCGCGGCCCTTCCTTCGCAAGAGCATCGAGGGAATCGAGCGGGGAATCGCGGCGGGCGACGAGCTGGAGCGCGTAGGCGAAATAGGGGCGAGAGCAGCGCCAGTCGCGGGCCCGCTCGGGGGTCGATTCAAAGCCGTTGATGACGCAGTCGGCGGCCCGGCCGAGGAGGAGCGGGAGACGGTCCCACTGCCCCTGCTGGAAGCGCGCTTTCACGCCGAGCTCCGCGGCGAGCATCGCGGCAAGCTCCACCTCGAAGCCGGTGAGGCGCGTCGGATTCTCGGGATCGACATAGACATGCGGCCCGCCCCCCTCCTGATCTGCCGCCCAGACGAGCTCCCCGCGGGCGCGCACCTCGTCGAGCTCGGCCGCAAGACCGTCCACGGGAACCGCGGCCAGCAGCCATACGGCCGCCATCAGCCACCACGGCCGATACGTGCGCCCTCCCTGGCGGGCCGACGTCATGGTGCGTGACCTTTCAGTCGCCCGAGCGTCGATCGCCCCTCCACAACCCGGGCCTCGAGGGCGGCATGGCGGCGGGCGAGGTCGTCTCCGGTCTCGACGAAGGCCGCCGTCGTCGCGGCGGCACCGGCGAAATCGTGGAGGAACGGATCGACCAACCGCGCTCCAGGGAGGCGGGTGACGAGGCCGGCAATGTCGCGGTCGAGCCCGGCGCGGAGGCGGGCGAAGACGATCCAGCGGAGGAACAGCCCCCAGAGGATGATCCACACAAGCGCCTCCTCGAGGAACCCGAGCCCGCCGAGCGGATGCCCCAGCCAGAGGTGGCCGTAGAAGAAGTTCCACGCCGCCCGGCCGAGCACCGCCACGATCAGGCCGCCGAAGAGGACTTCGCAGACGCCGTGCAACAGCGGCGAATCGACCCGGTCGCGCCGCTCGGCCACGAGTCGATCGACGCCGCCGACGAGCCAGTGGCCGGTCCGTTCCATGAGCGTGCCGACCGACGTCTGCACGGCGCGCTCGTCAAGCCGCGCCCGGCCGACCATCGGCTCGCCGATCGTGGCCCGCGCGGCGAGACCGACGAGGATGCTCCGCGACTGCTCGACATCCGCCTCCACGAGCCCGACCTCCTCGATCGACTGCCACGCGCCGTCGCCGGTGGCCACCGTCGGCACCCCCTGGCCGGAGAGAATCCGGCCCACGAGGCCCCCGCCGCGGACCTTCGGCCACAGGCTACCCAGCCCGGCCAGGGCGTGGAGGAACATCGCGAACGGCCCCCCCTGCCAGCGCTCGACGAGCTCCTCCTGCATGACGCGCTGCCAGGCCGGACGGCTGGCGCGGAGCTTGCCCGCGACCGCCTTTTCCATGAGCCCCTCGAGGCGTCCGGTCTGGACCGTGACGCCGGAAGCAAGCTCCGCGACCGGCTGTCGCAGGGGCGCCAGTTGCCCGAGCGCCTGGCTGAGAAACCATCCGGCCAGATCGAGGGCGCCGGTGCGGCGCACGCGCCGTGCCGCCCGGCCGACGAGCTCCTCGTCGATCGCCTTGACGAGGCCGGCGAATCCCGGCTCCGGCTCGAGCCCAGCCGCGGCCCGGCGGGCGGCTTCGAGCCCGTCGAGACGATGAATGGCCGGCGCCTCGATCCCCTGGCGCTCGAGTTCGCGCCGCCAGTCGTCGCGGATGTCGGCATCGCGCGAGGCGTGGGTCTGCACGAACAGGAGCGGCCTCCCCGGCGCGAAGGCCGCCACCTCGCTGGCCACGCTCCACGAGCGGTATTTCTGCGCGGTGGCGACGAGGAGGAGAACGTCGCAGGCCGGCAGGATCCGTTCGAGGAGATCGCGGTTGTGGTTCTGTTCACTGGGGCGCTGCGCCCCACCGACCGGCGGCTGCGCCCCACCGACCGGCGGCGACGTTCCGGGGCCCTGGGTGTCGGGATCGGGGCAGTCGACCAGGACGATGTTGGCAACGGCGGCGGAGTCGCTCGTCACGACTCTCGCGCCGACCTCGTCGAGCGCCAGCCACGAGCAGTCGACGTCGCGGGCCACCACCACCACCGGCGCCACCGTCGTCGGCCGGGCGACGTCGCCGGCGGGGCTCACGTCCCGTCCGGCCAGCGCATTGACAAGCGTGCTCTTGCCGGTGCCGGTGCCGCCGATGACGCCGACGACAAGGACGCGCGAGAGCTCGCGGCGGGCCCGGTCGAGCCGCGGGGCAACCCCCTCCCATTCCGCCCGCACACGGCGGGCCGGGGGCCAGTCGGGGAGCGCACCGCTCCATCGCGCGAGCCCCGTGATGAGGTCGTCGAATCCGGCGTCGTCAAACCCGGGGGCCGGCGGCGGGGGGACGACGGTCGGAGCGTCATTCGGGTAGGGCGTGGGCATGTCGGTCATCTGGAGAACTCCCGCCCACAGTCATAGAGCAACCGTCTGGCCCGCGCCACCTCCGGCCGGCCACCGGCCGTGGCGAGCCGCTCGATCACCTCGAGGCGATCACCGAGGACGACGTCGTGGAGCGTCTCGGTGAGCACCCGGCTCCGTTCGGCTGACCACCCGGCGAAGAGCCGTTCGAGGAGCGGCTTGAGCCCGGCCATCGTCAGCCCGAGCACCCCTTCGCCGGCCAGCGGTGCGACGGCCC